>JAFUBF010000024.1 GCA_017460325.1 Clostridia bacterium
AAGCCCCGGGGACGGGCGATCAGGGTTACGTCATCGCATCCTTTCCACCATTCCCTGATGAAATCCGTTTTATCCACATAAAAGCTTCCACTCACTCGGAGCTTTTCGAAATCCTGAATCCCTGTTGCGATCATCCGTTTCATTCGAGCCTCTTCCCATCCGCTTACAATCCTTTTTCACCTTCAGTGTTTTCTTTGTCTGTTTATTATACGGGAAAAACGACCGTTTCACAAGCGAAGTGAAAAGCTCTGCAGAGCCGTGTAATCAGCAAGGCCGATCGACCCGTATGATCTACCATGTACGTTATTCGTGCTGCCTTGAGGACAGCGCTCTTGATTTAACTGAAGAAGCCCTACTGGGGCTTCTTTGTTTAGAGATTCACTTTTTGTGAATATTGACGGGCTCTACACTGTACCTAATTTCGTCATCGATTGCCCCACTCTGTTCCGGCAAATGTCCGTTTGAGGAAAAAACGGCTGACCCGGTATTGTCCGGATCAGCCCATGAGCTCGTCCCTGCGGAAGCCGCAACGTGGTGCTTTTCGGTATTTGAAAATGCCCAATCTGGCTTCCGGGGAACCGCCCATTTTCCAGTCCCTCCGGAAGGCGGCAGATTTCCGGGCAGACCGGACAACTGCGGCCGTTCCCGTTCCGGCCTGAGGTCGTCCCGGATGGGTTACTCGCTGATGTGCCCCTTGGCTTTGATGACTTCAATTACGGAATCCACGTACTTCTCGCAGTCCGCATCGCTCTCCGCTTCAACCATGACGCGGATCTTCGGCTCGGTTCCGCTCTCACGGACCAGAATTCTTCCGCTGTCCCCCAGCGCCTCGGCCGCGGCCTTTACCGCAGCCTGTACATCCGGATCATTCTGAGCATCAGGCTTGCTTTTAACCCTGACGTTCTTCAGGCACTGCGGATACATCTTCATCTCATCCGCCAGCATCGAAAGCGGCATCTTCTTGTCGAGCATCGTCATCATGACCATAAGAGAGGTCAGGATTCCGTCTCCGGTCGTTGCATACTTGCCGAAAATGATGTGGCCGGACTGCTCGCCGCCAAGAACATATCCGTTTGCCATCATGTTCTCAGCCACATACTTGTCTCCGACGGCGGTCTTTTCGGTGTGGATGCCAATGGCATCACAGGCCTTGTACAGACCCATGTTGGACATAATCGTCGTGACAATCGTGTTTCCGTCCAGACGTCCCTCTTCCTTCATGTACTTGCCGCACATGAACATGACCTGATCGCCGTTTACCAGACGGCCTTTTTCATCGACACACAGGCAGCGGTCGGCATCGCCGTCGTACGCAAATCCAACGTCCAGACCATTGTCGACAACGTATTTCTGGAGCGTCTCCATATGCGTGGAGCCGCAGTTCAGGTTGATGTTGACTCCGTCGGGTGTATTATTAATCACGTACACCTTTGCGCCCAGGGCCTCATAAACCGCACGGGCAATGTTCCAGGAGGCACCGTTCGCGCAGTCCAGGGCGACCTTACAGCCGTTAAACGCCCGGGTGGGAATGGTCATCAGGTAGCCGATGTACCGGTTTCTGCCTGCCGCATAGTCAACAACATTCCCCATTGCCTCCCGCTGTGCAAGGGGCAGATCATCGTCCGAATCAATGTATGCTTCAATCTTCTCTTCGATCTCTGCTTCAATCTTCTGCCCGTTGGCCCGCATGATCTTAATCCCGTTGTCGTAAAACGGATTATGGGACGCCGAAATCATGATGCCGCAGTCAAAGCCGTCTGTCCGGCAGCAGTAGGACACTGAAGGTGTGGTCGTAACATGCAGAAGATACGCATCCGAACCGGATGAGGTAATGCCGGCAGAGATGGCATACTCCAGGGTATAGGAGCTGCGCCGGGTGTCCTTGCCGATGATAATCCGGGCTCTTCCGTCCTTATGCTGCTGACCGTAGTACCAGCCGATATACCGGCCAACCTGAAACGCCTTATGCGCCGTCAGCTCTTTGTTTGCTTCTCCCCGGAAGCCGTCTGTTCCGAAATACTTCCCCATTTCAGCGTTCCTCCTTCTTTTTCTCCGTCTTTTCGACCACTACACCGTTGTCTTTCCAGATGGAACAGGCGGGCACAACGCCCCGCACGCAGGAGGTAGGATAGATATTGCTGTGACGGCCGATTACCGTTCCGGGATTGCAGACCGCATTACAGCCGACTTCGACATAGTCACCCAGCATGGCACCAAACTTCTTGAGGCCGGTTTCCATCTGCTCGGTTCCGTCGTGAACGACCACCAGCTGTTTATCCGATTTCACATTGCTCGTGATGGATCCCGCACCCATATGGCTGTAATAGCCCAGAATGGAATCCCCCACATAGTTATAGTGCGGGGTCTGCACATGATCAAAAAGGATCACATTCTTCAGCTCTACGGAATTTCCGACAACACAGTCCGCCCCGACAAGCGCGGAGCCGCGAATGAACGCACAGTGGCGCACCTCAGTGTTCGGCCCGATGATGCAGGGAGCGCCAAGGTAAGCAGTGGGAAAAACCTTCGCCGTTTTGTGGACCCACACCTGAGGCTCACGCGCCTCGTAATCCTCCCCCAGGGTCGGCCCCAGAGCCAGGATCATCTCCTTGATCCCCCTGAGCGCTTCCCACGGATAGGTAAAGCGGGAAAGATACTCCCTGGCCAGTGTATGGTCCAGATCGTAAAGATCGGTTATCTTGTACATTACAGCCGCTCTCCTTTCTCAATGTCCAGGAAGTACTTGTAGGTGTCTACAGTCAGTTCACCGCAGGCGGCCTCATCACAGGCGATGATCGCGGCATTGTGCTGCTGGAGGGCAGAGCAGGTCCACTTCTGGCTGATACCGCCCTCAACCGTGGCTGCCAGCGCCCGGGCCTTATTGTGTCCGTTGATAAGGATCATCACCTCTCTGGAATCGAACACCGTGCCGACACCGACAGAGAGGGCCTGTCCGGGAACCTTTTCCGGATCATTGCCGAAGAAACGGGAATTGACGATCCGTGTATCCGTGGTCAGATTCCGGACACCGGTACGGGAGGACAGCGAGGTAAACGGCTCATTAAAGGCAATGTGACCGTCCACACCGATACCGCCCATAAAAAGATCAATGCCGCCGCAGGAGGCAATCTTCGCCTCGTAAGCCCTGCACTCCCCCTCCGGATCATCGGTCATTCCGTTGAGAATATTGATATTCTCCGGCTTCATGTCCACCAGATGATCGAAGAGATTGTCGTGCATGAAATACCAGTAGCTCTGGTCATGCTCACGGGGCAGTCCCAGGTACTCGTCCATATTGAACGTGACCACGTTGGAAAAGCTCAGTTCGCCGGCCTGATTCATTCTGACCAGTTCCTTATACACCCCGATCGGGCTGGAGCCGGTCGGCAGTCCCAGAACAAAGGGACGGGCAGCCTCAGCGCTGCTGTTGTGGGCATGGATACGGGCTGCAATATGATTCGCCGCCCAACGGCACATTTTATCGTAATTCTCCTGAATAACAACACGCATAGAATCTATTCTCTCTTTCTCAAGATTATACTCTCTTCCCTGTTCCGCCGTCTGTGTCCGTGGAACAGCTCCGGGGGGCCATCTGTGACAAGAGAACCTCTGTTACGGTTTTGATTCCGCTTTTTCCTTTCTCTCTGACGACGCACCGTTTCCTGCTCCGCCGCCCCGGGCAGCCTTAGACGCAGGAAAACCCGCCGTGGCAGCATCCGCCGAGTCTTTCGACAACTGCCATTCCTCGTCACCCTGCCGCCTCTTCCCCGCGTTCCCGCCTCTGTCGGGAAACGGGGTGAACTGCGGCGGGCCTGGCGCTAACAGCCTCTCTGCTCTCCTTCCGGGAGAGGCTGCTTTTTTATGTTTCAATCCACTCGCCCCATGCGGGGCAAAGGGTATGGAAACAGCTAAACATCATGCCGTTTACTGTTATGAAAACACCTGGGGTGTCATCATCTGAAACAGGCTGGACACTGAACCTGAAAAATCCCTTCCGGATCCGTCCCATGGATGATCACAAGTATCCGAATTTACAAAGCAGTGTCAGGCCAGATCCACATTCACAAACTGCTTTTCAGGGCCCCTGACCCCTGTCATATTCAGGCCGCTCAGATCCAGTCCCCGGCAGTGCTCCGCATAGACACCTGCCCGGTTCATGGGGAACGAACTGGCGCACATTACCGGCGTTTCCGGTTCACCGTCCACCATTTCAATACTGACGTTGTTCATACGGAAATCCTCAATGGGTGATTCGGGAATCCCATACAGACAGACCGCCGCACTCCTGCAGCCGCTTACGTGAATATTGGAAAGCTGGATATGACGGACAGCGGGTGTCCTCTCGTCCACCGGCTGCGGATTGGGATCCGCCACGTACGGTTCATGACCGTCTTTTCCGCAGTAATACATCATGTTGACCACAAAGGGACAGACGACATCGTGCATCATCACGTCACTGACGCTCATCCCGTCCAGAGACCCCCCGCGATGCCTTCTCGTCTTGATTCGAATGCCACGGTCCGTCCCGTTAAAGATACAGCCGGTCACGGATACACGACGGATGCTGCCGCTCATTTCGCTGCCCAGCACCACGCCGCCGTGCCCGTGATTCATGTTACAGCCCATGATCACGATGTTCTCGCAGGGAATCTGCTCATCCGCATCCTCGGTTCCCGCCTTGATGGCAATGCAGTCATCTCCCACATCGATATAGCAGCCGATAATCCGCACATTCCGGCAGCTTTCCGGATCAATTCCGTCTGTGTTGGGAGAATCGTACGGATTGACGACGCTCACGCCGGAGATGAGGATGTTGCTGCTGCAGAGGGGGTGCAGCGTCCAGGCCGGACTGTTCTGCACACGGAAATCCCGCAGCTGGATATTCTCGCAGCGTTCAAAACAGATAAAGCAGGGTCTGGCCGTCGTCATCTCGCCCTTATGGAACAGCTCCCACCAGCGCCGTCCGTTCCCTTCCAGCGTACCGGGGCCGGTCACAAAAAGGTTCTGCTGTCCAAAGGCATACAGAAGCGGACGGTAACTGTCCTGCTCATATCCCTCCCACCGGGTCCGGATGACCGGATAATCCCCGGGATCATCCGAGAAACTGAGCACTGCCCCGGCCTCCAGATGCAGTTCAATGTTGCTGTACAGCTCCAGCCCGACCGTTTCATGGACGCCTGCCGGAATGCATACCTGTCCCCCGCCGTTCTCCCTGAGCGCATCAATGGCTTTCTGAACGGCATATTTCCCATATGTCTCAAATAACGGTTTCATGCTGTTCACCCCACAAGCGATTCCCCGCGTTCAATGGCCATGATCTGTCCGACGCGGCGGGCGTGACGGTCTCCCTCAAACGACGCGCCAAGGAAACTGTCCACGATCATGAGTGCCAGCTCCACCCCAATGACACGGGCACCCATTGCCAGTGCATTGGCATCGTTGTGCCGGCGTCCCATTGCCGCAGAATAGGGATCTGAACAGCAGACACAGCGAATTCCCCGGACCTTGTTGGCGGCAATGGAAATACCGACTCCGGTACCGCAGCAGAGAATCGCCCGCTCACATTCGCCGCTCATGACGGCATTACAGGCCCGCTGCGCGAAAACCGCGTAATCACAGCTGGCCTCCGAATCCGTTCCGAAGTCCTTAAAGGCAATCCCTTTTTCCTCAAGGTGTTTCTCGATTTCCTTTTTCAGCGGCAGTCCCGCATGATCACTTGCAATCGCCAGCATCTGTTCTTTCCTCCCCTTTATCAGGCCTTTTCTGTTCCGACTCATCGGTCAATCAATAAAATCCTCCCGGGTAACAGGCCCCAGGACCTCTTCCTCCGGTTCTTCCCAACTGTCATCCGCGCGAATCCGCGCCGAAAGAGCCGCGTGCAGCTGATCCGGAGAAAGTACCGTATTCGTTCCCATGCAATCCCTGCACCGGTTCAGGCATTCCGGACAGACACAGCCGAAGTTGGTCCCCTCCGCCTGAATCATGTATGTTCCGCAGCGTCGGCAACTGCACCGCATTCGCTTTCCTCCTAACCATTGCCCTGGCTTTCAGCACCGTTTGATTAATCTGGGGCATCCCCGGATGAAACGGTGCCAGGCACCGGGCCCAACCCCTTCCCATTGCTTGCCTCAGCGACTCCAGCCTCTTGCCTCTAGGCTTTCAAGGAGCAGCTGCTCCCCTTCCGGCCCGAGATCCGGCAAACGCATATGCGCCGGACAGCGGGCCAGAATGCGCCGCTCTTCCATGGAGGTGGACAGCCGGCGGAAGGTATACCCGCCGTCGCGGTAATACTGCACAATATCCGGCAGTGCCAGCCGGGTGTTTTTCTTGCCATCATGCGCCAGCAGGATGACCACGTCCCGTCCTTTTGTCGTGTTCCGGACACTGGCAAATACGGCCTTTTCATTCATATCATCGTACGTGTCCCGCGTCATGGCATTCCAGTCAAACCAGCTCCAGCCCAGATCCGTCACCATCTTTTTTGTCGGGAACGGATAGCTGGTGCTGCCGCCCGGAAACCGGAACAGATCCGTTGTAAACGTTTCATCTCCGAGGACATCGTGCATTTCCTTCATAAAGCGCCGAAAGACCAGCTGCAGCTGTGAGGGTTCATCTTTGATCCCGCCGGAGGAATGGTCCATGGTATGGCAGGCAATGGTATCCCCCCGCTCATAGATCATCCGGGTGTACTCCGGAAAAGCCCGCGCCTGATAGCCCAGCAGGAAGAACGTGGCGGGAACATCCAGCTCGTCCAGAATCGCGAGGAGCTCCGGCGTTGTCTTTTTCGGACCGTCATCAAAGGTCAGGTACACGACTTTCTGAGGCAACTGCTCCTTCCCATCCGCCACGGTGACAAGCGGAAGGAGCAGACAAACCAGCATAAACAGGAGACCCAGTCTCTTAATCCCCGCGCATTCAGACGCGAAAGCCCAGGGACGCCCCTTCCCCTTTGCTTTGACTTTCGGTACCATATGATTGATATAGGACATTCTCTGACAACCCGGTGCAGAGCACCGGGCCCACCCCTTTAATGTTGCTTCGGCTTTCGGCACCGTATGATTAATACAGGACATTACTTGACAAACCGGTGCAGAGCACCGGGCCCACTCCTTTCCAAACCACCCCCGGCAAAGCGCCGGGCACTGCCTTTTTCCGCCTTCCGACCGGTCCGGGACCGGTCGGAGAATGGAAAGGCACAAAACCGACGGGTATTTATCCCCGCCTGTCAATGTGTGTAAACTGTCTTCTTCCGCCGGCGAAGTCGGCCACACAGTCACCGCTGCCCTCAAGAATATACTTGTAGGAACAGAGGCCATCCAGACCCATGGGCCCTCTGGCGTGAATCTTTCCGGTGGAAATGCCCACCTCCGCCCCGAAACCGTACCGGTAGCCATCCGCAAAGCGGGTGGAACAGTTCTGATAGACTCCGGCAGAATCCACCAGCGCAAAGAAATGCGCTGCCGCCGCCCGGTCCTCCGTCACAATGCAGTCCGTGTGATGGGACCCGTACCGGTTGATGTGCTCAATGGCCGCATCCTCACTGTCAACCAGGTGGACATTCATCACCAGGTCGCCATATTCGGTGCCGTAATCCGCTTCGCTGAGAGGCTCTGCCTCCATTCCGGCTTCCATGAGCCTGTCCCGTGCTGCCGGATCCGCCTTCAGGCGCACACCGGCCTCCCTGAGTGCCCGGCAGGCACAGAGGAGCGCCTCCTCTGCCTCCCCGTGGACCAGCAGCGTTTCCGCCGCATTGCAGGCCGCCGGGTACTGGGTCTTGGCATCCACCGCCAGCCGGGCCGCCATGGCCGGATCCGCAGACCGGTCCAGGTACAGATGACAGATCCCGCTGCTGTGTCCCAGAACCGGAATCCGGGTATGGTCCATGATATACCGGACAAAAGCATTGCTCCCTCTGGGGATGATCAGGTCAATCAGGTCATCCATCTCCAGCATCTCTGCCACTTCCTCACGGCTTTTCAGCAGTGCAATCCATCCCTCCGCCGGAAAACCGGTCCGGGCCGTTTCCCCGGAGATGATCTCATAGAGGACAGAATTGGTCCGGAGTGCCTCAATGCCCCCTTTCAGAAGAACGGCATTGCCGCTTTTGAGGCAGAGCCCGGCAATCTGGACCAGGGCATCCGGCCGCGATTCAAAGATCACCCCGATGACCCCGATGGGGCAGCTCACCTGGGTCATCTCAAGTCCCTCAGCCAGCTCCCTGCGGCACAGTACCCGATGGATCGGGTCCTCCATTTGCGCAAGCGCCCGCAGACCCTCCGTCACGTCGTGCAGCTTCTTTTCATCAAATTTCAGCCGGTGAATCAGCTGCGCCGCAATTCCATCTGCCTCCGCCGCCCGGATATCCTCCCCGTTGGCGCGGAAAATCTCCGCTTTCCCCGCCTCAAGTGCATCGGCAATGGCCAGGAGAAGCCGGTTTCTTTCCTCATTTTCGGTGGCCGCCAGACGGAAACTGGCCTGCTTTACCGTCTCCCCCAGGGCTCTCATTTCCTTATTCATAAATAACCTCAGTCAGTTTCTGCTGCATCATCATGGCATCGGCACGAAGCGGGTCCGCCACCTGGATGGCCTCCGCCTGCGGCAGGAACAGGTCTGTGTGATGCTCATCGCTTTTCAGGCTGGAGGCAAGGGAAAAGGCCGACATGATTTTGACGTTTGTATCCATAGCGGAAAGAAGCTTCTGCCCGGCCCCCATCATGCTCATGAGGTCATCCCCGGCAACCTGCCTCAGAACCTGCAGCATGACCTCGTAACTCCGGTTCCGGTCCTCCTCCCCGGGGAGCAGAAGACGCATATAGGCCAGGGTTTCCGCGCCGTCCAGTGCCCACGTATCCGCCTCAAGTCCCAGCGCCAGATCCTCCTCTTCGGTCGGCGTAATCCATACCCCGCCAATCTCATCCACAATTTCCGGGATCATGGACATATCCATGGCCAGATATGTGGAAATATTGAGATCCAGCAGCCGGTTCAGCGTCCGCGCCACCAGCAGCCCCCTGGACTTCCGGTCACCCAGCGCATATACCTCGGACAGCGGCACCTCGCCCGAAATCTCCGGAATTTCCACCATCAGGCGGGGATCCACGGAAACCATGACCGCCTTGCCGGTAGACGTATTCACGGAGGCGATCACCACCATCTGCGTCCGGTCTCCCTCCTGCATCAGGGCCAGAATATTGGTCACCGCCCGATCCCGGTTCTTTGAGAGATCCAGATCCCGGCTTTTCAGACGAATCCCGTCCGCCAGGCCGGCGACGGCCATCACAAGCATCAGGACAAATATGCATGCAATCCGTTTCTTCATACTATCTGCCTCACTTTTTCTTAAACACGAAGAGTTTGGAAAAGACATAATTGAGAATGATCACAACCAGGTTGATAATCAGTTTCATGGCCAGATCATTGAAGTGGAAAATTTCCACCGTCAGAAACATGAGAAGCGTTTCCGCCCCCAGAGACACGAGCCGCATGGAGAAAAAGCTCATGGCTTCCTTTATAAGCGCCCCCATATCGGCACAGTGCGTCTTGAACACAAACGTTTTATTGGCCCAGTAACCGAAGATCACCGCCAGAATCCAGGCCGTCCAGGTTCCGGGCATGACCGTCATCCCAAGGACGCGGGTGGCAAACCAGTAAACCAGGTAATTGACCAGAGTGGTCGCCAGTCCCACAAACAGATAGCTGATCAGCTCCGTATTTGTCCACAGGGCCAGGCACTTCTCGCCCAGCGTCGGCGAGATTTTTGAAAGAAGGCCGATGACTGCCCTTGCCAGGCCGTCGATCCCCTTCCACAGAAACTCAAGTATTTTCATGATTCCCCTTCTATCCGGTAAGTAAAATCTGCTTTCATAAGCCCGAACATTATACCAGAACACATGACACGGGTCAAACGAAGATCGGCTTTTTCGGCGGTTTTCCTGAACCGCCCCGGTCCCGCCCTCCCCACGTAGAAAAGGGAACGGTCTCCCGTTCCCGTCTTTGTCAGGCTTCGCCCAGTCTCGGGAAAAGCATGACGTTGTATTTTCGGATCAGGTCCTGCCTTGATTTTGTTCCGGTTTTCTGAAGGAGATTATGCACATGATACTTGATCGTGCTTTCGGAAACGAACAGCGTTCCCGCGATCTCGGCATTGGACCGCTCCGCCAGCAGAAGGCGCAGCACCTCCTTTTCCCGGGCGGAGAGATCATGCTGCATGGCAAAGTCCTCGAAGATCTCCCGCTCAGAGCGCTCCACCTCTTTCTCCGGCTCATAAATGGCATGAACGAGGCGGAAGAAAAAGAAGGTCGCCATCATAAAGAGCACCAGCGTAAGGCCGATCAGGATCAGCCTGTACTCCGCCAGCCCAATGCAGAAGGCGGTTCCCGCCGCATCCCCCAATCGTCCCAGGATGAGCCCCAGGGGCGCCAGGGCGATGTTCCCTTCGTTTCCGGCAATATCCATGAACAGAACCACCCGGAACACGGAAAAAAAGCCGAAAAACAGATAATCCAGGCCCCAGCAAAAAACGCGCGGCAGCGGTTCATTCTGCACGGCCAGCATCACAAAAGGAATCGCCAGCGCCGCGAAGGTACAGATTGCCCCGTAGCGCCGGTTACGGTCGCTGAGAATGCCCGCAAATATCAGGCCGGTGGCATAGAACAGGCGGGATAGTTCGAGACTGACACCGTTCATAAGATCCGAGGTGGGAAAGCTGAACCCCAGATTCTTGACCAGGCTGAAGAGAAACACCGTAAATCCCACCAGATACAGGGATTCCGGGGTCATCTTCTTCCGTCCCTTTTCCGGAGGATCTGCCGGTCCCATCCGCTCAAAGACCTGGACCCCCACAATGGCCGCCGCCAGGGAAAGAATAAATAAGACAATGGCTGCGCCCCGGCCGGCCAGCAGCCGGCCCCCGGCGGGCAGGGATAACAGCCAGATCAGCAGGGTGGAAAGACCATACCCAAAGCCAAAAACCTTTGCCCGGTTTCCCTCCGGCAATATGGCGGGAACCGCCAGATAAAAGGCCGCAATGATCCCGCAGACAAAGTTCATCAGGAAACCGAAAGCCAGCACCAGCGGCAATGCCTGTACCAGAAAAGACGGAACGACGGTGAGGAAGAATCCGACCAGTGCCAGCAGGTAAAGATTTCTGTGCTCAGATGCCGGCTGGCGGCGCAGAAGATGCACGCCCATGAGCGCCCCGCCTGCCTGGAAGAGGTACCCGACCACCATGCTGAATACATCCGTCCGCACCGGGCTCAGCGAACCGGCCATATGATACAGCCAGGAAAGATAGCCCGCCGAAGTCAGTGAAAAACAGGCGGCAATCCAGATGACACAGCGTCCCTCCAGGGAACGGACCGTCTCCCAAAACCGATGCATACTCATCCTCCGTTACTGTTTATTCCTTCCCCCGGACCATTCTCCTCTATCCCAATTCCCGGGCAGACCCGGTCCGCCCCGGCAGGGGCAGGGAGGGACAGGCAAAGCGTGACCGTTCCCGGCTCCTCTGCCGGGCAGGGGCAAAACCCCAGGGACCGGTGGAGCGCCAGGGAGGCCGTGTTCCCGGGTTCAATCCGGGCCCAGACCTCACGGCATCCCAGATCTGTCAGTTCCCTGAAAAGCTGCCGGAGCGCCTCCGTCGCCAGACCCTGGCGGCGAAACTGCCGGCAGATCAGGATGCCGTATGTGGCCAGATCCGGCTGTCCGGGAACCGGATACACCGTAATTCCGCCCACATACCGGGAATCGCTGTACACCGCATATCTGCGGTCAAGCTTCTCCCCCGACAGGCACTTCAGCCTCACCACGCTCATGTCCGCCTTTCACTTTGGCTATAGTCGCGAAGTGGTGGGATAAGCTTGTTCTGAGCCACGGATTCCGGTATAATACTCCATGAGGTGATATAAGATGACTTCATGGGAAGAGCTCCTTTCAATGGATGGAGAATTGACAGATGAAGAAAAAGACC
>JAFUBF010000025.1 GCA_017460325.1 Clostridia bacterium
CTGGTCAAGGCTTTCTTACGGCTTAATAAGTATGTTAGCGGACAGAGATTGGTTGAAGTCATAATCATGTCTCGCAACAGCCCTGATACGTGTCTTCGTATCTTCAAGTCAATTGAACTGTACGACTTGGATATTACACGGGCTGTTTTGGCGGGTGGAGCCTCTGTGGCCCCCTACCTTAGCTCGTTTAACACAGATCTTTTCCTGTCTGCATATTCACCTGATGTGCAGGAAGCCATTAATTCAGGTGTCGCAGCAGGAACGATCTTGACAACAGGGCTCCCGCTAAGTCAAAGGCACGAAGTGAACCAGATTCGTATTGCGTTTGACGGAGATGCTGTCTTATTTGGAACGCAGGCTGAACGTATTTATCAACAATCTGGTATTGACGCATTCCAAGAGCACGAAAAAAGCCATGCTGATGAACCGCTTTCCAAAGGGCCATTTGCCAATTTTCTAATGACCCTATCGAATCTACAGGCGATGTTTCCTGACAGAGATAAGGCACCCATTCGTACTGCTCTGGTTACCTCACGGAACGCCCCTGCTCATGAAAGAGCAATAAAGACTTTGCGACAATGGAAAGTTCGGGTGGATGAGGCATTTTTCCTCGGTGGGGTTTCAAAGAAAGATATCCTGGATAAATTCGGGGCACATATCTTCTTTGATGATCAACACGTCCATACTGATCCCGCCTCAGAAGTTGTCGCAGCAGCTGTAGTACCATATCGCGATGGAGAAGATCCGTCGAAATAATAATGGAGACAAAGGAGTCAGGAAATGAGAACTAATGACAGAACGATCACGGATTTGATGAAGGCAGTACAATCCGGAACGGCACAGCTTCCGGACTTCCAGCGCGAATGTGGGATGATAACCGGATCAAGGCGCTTACCTGGTATGGTGAGTTGATGCAGAGGACAATCGAGGTAGTTGCGCTGATTGGCAGACACGACTAAGGGATGGATTACTAAATTTTCGGGGTTTATGTCCAGTCCAAAAGATGAAATGTATTTTATGTAGAGGGGAAACGTTATGAGTGAAGAAATGGATCGCGGTGAAGTGATCGTCTATCAGGCAAAAGACGGACTGACAAAGGTGAACGTCCGTTTTGAAGGAGAAACTGTCTGGCTGACACAGCAGCAGATGGCTGATTTGTTTCAAACATCCCGTTCAAATGTAGTGGAACACATTCATCACATAATCGATGAAGGAGAGCTGACAGAAGAAGCAACCTGTCGGAATTTCCGACAGGTTCGGCAAGAAGGAAAGCGAGAAGTTACGAGGTCATTACCCTTTTATAACCTCGATATGATTATCTCTGTGGGCTATAGGGTAAAATCCTTGGTAGCAACTCAATTCCGTCAATGGGCAACTGCTCGTTTAAAAGAATACATGATCAAGGGATTTGCTTTGGATGATGAAAGGCTGAAAGGAGCCGGAGGTGGTGATTACTGGAATGAACTGCTGGAGCGGATCCGGGACATACGTTCTTCCGAGAAAATGTTATATCGTCAAGTACTGGATCTGTATGCTACCAGCACCGACTATGATCCCAAGAGCGAGGACTCCATCCTTTTCTTCAAAATCGTACAGAACAAATTGCACTTTGCGGCACACGGTCATACTGCAGCGGAGGTTATCTATCAGAGAGCAAACGCAGAACAACCGTTTATGGGACTTCGAACTTTTTCCGGTGATTTGCCTCAGCTCCGAGACGTAGCAATAGCAAAAAACTACCTTGATGAAGATGAACTCCGGATATTGAATAACTTGGTTTCAGGCTATTTTGATATTGCCGAAATCGCTGCCATTGAGCATCGTCCTATGACCATGCACGATTATGTGTCACAACTGGATGCAGTGCTTACATCAGGCGGACGGACGCTTCTCACCGATGCGGGGAGTGTAAGTCATGCGGATGCGCTTGAAAAAGCCCGTGCGGAATATCGAAAATATCAGGCACAGACATTGTCTCCTGTGGAAGAAGCTTATTTGAAAACCGTTAAAGGCATTGAAGCTCAGGCAAAGAGAAAGACCAGAAAGAGTTAATCATTTCGATTTAACAGCAGAACATGGAGTATATGAGAGACGGGTACATTATTTGACAAACCGGGGCAAAGTACCGGACTCTCTTTTGCTTGGCAAATTTTAAATTTGTTCTATTTTTTCGGTTGATATTTTTGAATTATTCTGATTATTTTCGATTGGCAAATTCAAAATGGAAGAATGACTGTGTACGTACAGCATGACATAGGCGCAGCTCTGATCAACTGGAAAACTGAATACCTGACGCTGACAAGTGAAATCTTATTTGCCTGTCATTTGTCGGACAGACGAAAAGCGGTGTATGGCCGGTGGAAATCGGCTACACAGGGCAAAAAGCCGTTTACGTCTATACCCTTAATCAGAAAAACCCAGCAGAGTTCTTGCAGACCCCAATCTGTCTGATGATTGACTGCGGGGATTTGTCAGCTGAAAGCAGGACATTGATGAAATCCTTTTCAGCTGTCAACCCGCAATTGAACAGTGACCCAGATGAAACCCCGGGGCCCTGCACCGGTGTGTCAAAGGATCCATATCAACCGTACGGTGCCGAAAGCCAAAGTAATGTCAAAGGAGTGCCGCCTATGATTCCCTCCGTCCTTGCCTCCCGATTCCGGGACAGCCTGATAGAATACATGGAAGCGTCGTATCCCATTACGACGTCGGTTTTCCGCGGGAGCATACGCCGTTTCATGGAACGGGAAAACAATTTCGCCCATGAGCCGTATATTTCGGTCAAGCTGCCGTTCCGCGTGGCCGAGCACGGAAATGAGCGGTTTGAGGCGCTGCATCCCGCTTACCCGCCCTATGTGCACCAGAACCGGGCCTATGATCGTCTTTGCGGGACGGATCCTGTTTCCACACTGGTGGCGACGGGCACCGGTTCCGGAAAGACGGAGTGCTTTCTGTACCCGATTCTGGAGTACTGCTATGCGCACAAGGGAGAACCGGGGATCAAGGCCATCATCGTCTATCCCATGAATGCGCTGGCCTCGGATCAGGCGCTGCGCATTGCCAGGCTGATTCACGGCGGTGAGGAACTGCGCGGGAATATCACGGCGGGGATGTTTGTGGGCGGCTTTGACGTGGTCCGGGGCAAGACCATGAAGAAGGACGCGGTCATTACCGATCACGAGACCATCCTGAACAATCCGCCTGACATCCTGATGACCAACTACAAGATGCTGGATTACCTGCTGGTGCGGCCGGAGGATGCCCGGCTATGGGCCGGGAACGAAACCACAGGTGCCCTGCGCTTTATCGTCGTGGATGAACTGCATACCTTTGATGGTGTGCAGGGCACGGATCTGGCCTGCCTGCTCCGGCGGCTCAAGAGCCGGCTGAACATTCCCCGGGGCGATCTGTGCTGCGTGGGCACCTCGGCCACCATGGGCGGGGAAGGGTCCGCCGAGGCGCTGCTCCGGTACGCCGAGGATATCTTTGAGGAGCCCTTTGAAAAAAGCGCCATCGTCACCGAAGATCGCCTGACGGGGCATGAGTTTCTGAGCGATGCCGAGGTCAATCTGTACCGGATGCCCACGGATGCGGAGGCCGGTGAGCTTGGGCGGCTGGCCCGGGAGGAGGATGCCGAGGGGTATCTGGAACATGCCATTGCGGCGTGGTTTGAGGAGGAAGACCGGCCATCGGAGCTGTTTTCAGAGGAGGCGCGGATTGAGCTGGCCGGGAAGCTCATGCATCACTCTTTCTTCCAGAGCCTTATGGGCATCATGGATGGAAAGATCCGGACGCCCTCCGAGATCCAGGCGCAGCTCCGGCACGTCTATCCGGAGATGGCGGGCAAAAACGCACAGGCTATGGTGGATTCCATGCTGGCCCTCATCAGTCATGCCCGCATCAGGGATGTTGGCGGCTATCTGCGTCCTTTCCTGCAGGTGCAGGTTCAGGTCTGGATGCGGGAGCTGCGGCGCGTCCTGGCCCGGGTCGACGGGCAGCAGTCCGAATTGCTGCTCGAATCAGATCTCAACCAGAATCTGACGGATAAAGCGAATTACCTGCCCATCGTCAACTGCCGTGACTGCGGCATGACGGGCTGGACCGGATGCGAGGACGAAAGCGGACGGGTCAGCATCCGGGATCTGCGTACGTTCTATACCCAGTTCTTCGGTGCGGACAAGCACGTTCGCATGATATTTCCCCGCCAGGAGGAGGAAAAGCGGACTTCCCAGGCCCATCAGCCCTACCGTTACTGCCCGGATTGCCAGAATGTCCAGCTGGATCAGGGCAGTGGCCGGTGCACGGTGTGCGGCAAATTTACCATCCCGGTCTGGTATTTCCTGCCCGAATCCAAACATAAGAATTATCTCTGTCCCTTCTGCGGCGGGAATCAGAGCGTGATCATGGTCGGTCTTCAGAGCGCCACGGCCATCAGTGTGGGCCTTTCCCGGTTGTATGCATCCCGTTTCAACGATGATAAGAAGGTCCTGGCCTTCAGTGATAACGTGCAGGATGCCTCGCACCGCGCCAGCTTCTTTAACGCCCGTACCTGGCCCTCCACCTTCCGCATTGCCATGCAGCATTTCGTGGAGGACGGGGGCGAGGGTCTGTCCATCAGTCAGTTTGGCCAGGTCATGGGGGAATACTGGCTGTCGAAGATGGACGAAGCCGCGTTTGTGGATACCTTTATTCCCTTCAATATGTCAGATGATCACGCGTACGAAGTGCTGCGGACAACCGGCCATTTTCCCAATGAAGCCTCCGGAAAGGCACTGGTTAATGATGTAAGACGCCGCATGGCGCTGGAGACCGTGCTGGAATACGGACGGCGCAGCCGTTTCGGGCGCACCCTGGAGAGAAGCGGCGCGTCCATGGCCTGCGAGGACGAGCGGATTCTTGAGCAGGTTGCAGAAAAGGTGCTGCCCCGCATTGAGAATGAGGCCGGTGTACGGGATCTGCTGACCCGGGAACAGCTCGTTGGTTTCCTCCATCTGTGGGTCACCCACATGCGGAAGAACGGCGCGTTTTCGCTGCCGCTCTACCGGAGTTTCGTGGAGGCCGGCGGGAACGATTTTCTCCTTTCATCTGGTTCCAGCCGGATGAATGCCTGGATGCCGGATGGGTATGTCACGCCTCTGTTTGTGGCCGGGGCCAATGCCAGCTGGGGCAGCGCCAACTTTGAGATGCTGTCGGCCAAATGCTGGTATACGATCAAGTTCCTGCAGATGATCGGCAAAACCGCTCTGGAGGTCCCGGGGTATGCGGATGCCATTAGCCTGCTGATCCATGAGGCTGAAAAAGCCGGACTCCTGTCCCGCATGGCCGGACCGAAGGGGATGCCTGTTTTCGGACTGAATCCGGACATGTTCCATGTCACCTCGGAGGTGGCCCGAGTGCGGTGCAGCAGATGCGGTCAGCTGCTTTCCGTTCATAAGCCTGCGGTTTCGGGCTGGACGGGCGTGCCCTGCATCCGTCAGGACTGCGGCGGAACGTATGAGGTCCTGGAGGAGGACCTGGACGGGAGCTATCGCATCTACAGCCGGGGAGATCCCGTGCGGATCCATGCCAGCGAACATACGGGTCTGCTGGACCGTCCGACCCGCGAGACCCTTGAAACAGCCTTTAAACATGACAAGGTGGAACATCGGGTGTGGGACCCGAACCTGCTTTCCTGTACGCCCACGCTGGAGATGGGCATTGACATCGGGGATCTGTCCACGGTGGTGCTCTGTCAGGTGCCGCCGGGACAGGCCCAGTATATTCAGCGGGTAGGCCGTGCAGGACGGAAGGATGGCAATGCCTTTACGGTCACTGTCGCCGGCACCAAACAGCATGATCTGTATTTCTATCAGGAACCGACCGAGATGATCGCCGGTGTCGTGGAGCCCCCGGCGGTTTTCCTGAATGCCTCGGCGGTGCTGGAACGCCAGTTTATGGCATTCTGCTTTGACTGCTGGGTGAAATCCGGTGTTCCGGAGACGGCGGTACCGGATGAGATTAAAAGTATCCTGAGCCGGGTAGACAAAGAGACCAAACCGGCCGGAGAGTTTCCTTTCAATGTGCTGACGTACATGCACAGCAACCTGGCCCGGCTGGAACGGCGCTTCACCGGCATGTTCGGAGACAGGCTGGAGGAGGAAACGAAGCAGCGGATTCATGCCTTCGTCCTTGGTGAGGAGGACGACAGTCCGGAACACCGGCTGCTGGTTGCCTTTACGGAGGTCAAGAAAGACAGAGACCGCCTGCAGGAGGATATCCGGAGAATCGACAAGGCCATCAAGGAGCTGGAGAAGCTGCCCAAGGATTCATCCTTTGAGGCACAGAAGAAGGAACTGTACGAAGAAAGAAAAGCCCTGGCCAGCGTCATCAAGAGGATGAATGAAAATCCCACATTCAACTTCCTGTCGGATGAAGGGATCCTGCCCAATTATGCCTTCCCGGAGGCCGGCATTACGCTGAAAGCGGTGCTGACGCGCCGGAAACGGCCCGAGGAGGTCACCAGCCCCTATGATGAAACAGACAAGGTGACCTATGAATACGGGCGCGGGGCAGCGGCGGCCATTTCGGAATTTGCCCCGCACAATTCCTTCTATGCCGCGGGCAGAAAGCTGGAAATCAGCCGGATCGACGTCAAGACAACGGAGCCGGAAACCTGGCGGCTCTGCCCGAACTGCAATTATGCGGCGCAGGATTCCACTCTTCACAATGTCAGTACCTGTCCCAGGTGCGGCTCTCCCGCCTGGGCGGACACCGACCAGAAGTGCACCATGCTGAGGCCCCGGACGGTGTACTCCGACATGAAATACGAGGCGGCCAGGAGCGGCGATGAAAGTGATGACCGGGCCTCCCGGTACTATACGCGCCAGCTGCTGGTGGACGTGGATGAGGAGAAAGACGTCCTCTACGGCTACCGCACAACAGGCGGGGATCTGCCCTTCGGATATGATTTCGTCAAAAAGGCCACGATGCGTGAGATCAACTTCGGCGAAAATGATGTCATGGGGAAAGCGTTCCCCGTCGCGGGCATCACGCAGCCCCGGAAGGGATTCACGGTCTGTCATTACTGCGGAATGGTGCAGAGGGGTGCCAAGTATCCCTCCCACACCCCGACCTGTAAAGCGCGGCAGCAGGGGATCAAGGATCCCTTTGACAACTGCATGTTCCTCTACCGGGAATTTGTGTCCGAAGCGGTGCGTATCCTGATTCCGGCCATTAAAATGGAAGATGCGAAGAAGGTGGAGTCGTTTGCTGCGGCCATTATGCTGGGACTCAGAAAGAAGTTCGGCAGTGTGGACCATCTGCGCTTTACGGTTGTGGATGTGCCTGAGCCGGATTCGGAGGTCCGTAAGTCATACATGGTCATCTACGACACGGTGCCCGGCGGTACGGGCTACCTGAAGCAGCTGACCGCCGGCAAAGAGGCCATGATGGATCTTTTCCAGCTGGCCCTGGAGGCGATGGAGAACTGTTCCTGCGCCTCGGACCCGGAGAAAGACGGTTGCTATCACTGCGTGTACGGATACCGTCAGTCGAACAGGATCAACCAGATTTCAAGGCGGATCTCGGTAGATATGGTCAAGCAGATCCTGAGTGGCCGGGATTCCCTGGAGAAGATTCCCAATATCCGTCAGATTTCCGTGAACACCCTGCTGGACAGCCTCCTTGAGGCGAAGTTCCTGGAAGCCCTGTCCATGTCAAAGGTGGACGGGAAACGGGTTGAGATGAACAAGGCGGTGGTTGGAGGCAAGGAAGGGTATGCCCTGACCATTGGCGAAAACCTGTGGCGTCTTGAACTGCAGGTTCCGCTGAGCGGTGACCAGGGGGTCAGGATTCCGTCCAAACCGGACTTCGTATTCCGTCCCCAACGCAACCCCGGGCGTTTACCGGTGGCCGTTTTCACGGATGGGAAAACCTATCACATCGATATTGCCGGAACGGATGTGCAAAAGCGCATGGCCATCCGGGAGGGACTGGGCTGGACCGTCTGGTCACTTACCTGGCAGGATGTTCTGGAAAAGAGTGACCGTAAGGAAGAGTCGACGGCAAAGACCGTTATTGCCCCCGGCGCACTGGCTGCGGCTGATCTGACCCGGCAGACGCTGGCCAGGCATCACCTGAGCGAGGTCAGTTCCAAATCTTCGTTTGACCTGCTGCTTGAGTATCTGGGCGCCTCGAACGGGGATGAGCGGTTCCGTACGTATGCCGCGGCGACCGCGCTTGGGATGCTCAGGCCGAGAGAATCCGGAGACCGGATCTATATGGATAAATGGATGAAAGGCTATTCGGCACTTACGGATCTTCGCTGGTCCGTTCCCGTTCCTGAGTTCAGGAAAGTGCTGATCGGGATGCATGAACCGGTGCCGGGACTCCGGGTCTATGCCGGTCTGCCGGCAGATGGGGTGACAGGCGGAACGGATGCAAAGGGGAAACCGGTCCATCTCTTTGATGAATCCAGAGTAACTGCGGTCGCGGTTCTGGATGATCAGCTGCCGGAGAAGCAGCTGGTTCCTGCCTGGCGCGGATTTCTGTACATGGGGAATCTGCTCCAGTTCATTCCCAAAGCCCTGCTGGCGACAATTGGCGGGATTGCGGCGCATGCGTACGATCTGCTGATCGAAGAGGCGGCCAGAGTGACGGATGCCGCCATCACGATTGATCCCAGGTGGAAAGACATCATTGAAGGACTGGTGGATCAGGAACTGATCGATCTGGCTAAACGACTCCGGGATGACGGGGTTCCCGCGCCGGAGGCCGGTTTGTACGCAGAAAAGGATGACGCGCCCATGTCGGAATTCCAGTGGAGCGACAGAAAAGTCCTCGTTCAGTCTGAGGACGAGGCAGGTTACAAGGCATTCCTGCAGACACAGGGCTGGAAAGTATACGGCCCGGATTATGATGGTATTTCGCTCGCCCTGAAGGAGGTTTAAGCAATGGCAAAGGCAACGGTGGCGATTTCTCAGGACTTCTTCAATTCCTTTGCGGCTCTTCCAAAGAACAAGCAGAACAAGGTCATGGAGTTCCTGTCTAAATTTCGCTCAAACCCGGAGGCAAAAGGGTTCAACTATGAGAAAATCCAGAAAGCGTCAGATCCGAATATGCGCTCTGTTCGGATTGATGACACGTATCGTGCGATTCTGATCCGCGAAGAGGGGACCAATGTGTATCTCCTTCTCTGGGTGGATCACCACGATGAAGCGTACGCCTGGGCGGCCCGTAAACGCTGTGTCCTGAACCACGCCACCGGCAGCATCCAGGTGTATGAAACGCAGGAGGCAGCGGCGGAGCCCGAAGTGCCTGCAGCGTCGGAGGAGAAGCCGCTGTTTGCGGATCTCAGTGATGAACTGCTCCGAAAGCTTGGTGTGCCGGAAGAACTCCTTACGTATGTTCGTTCCCTGACAGAGGCAGGCTTTGATGCGGCCAAAGACCGGCTTCCGCGCGATGCGTATGAGGCACTGGATTATGTACGTGTGGGACTGGATCCCAAGGAAGTCATTGAGGAACTGTACGGCGAGAGTACCGGAGAGAAGACGGGCGATCTGGTTACGGCTCTGCAGAACCCGATCACGAAGATGCAGTTCTACGTTGCCGAGGGAGAAGAAGACCTGAAGGCGATGATGAATGCACCGCTTGAAAAGTGGCGCGTTTATCTCCATCCGTCTCAGCTCAGGATCGTACGAAAGGAATACAAGGGTCCTGCCCGGATTCTTGGCGGTGCAGGCACAGGGAAGACCGTTGTCGCCATGCACCGGGCCAAAGAGCTGGCCTCCCACTGCCTCGGCAATGAAAGAATTCTTTTTACCACCTTTACAGAAAATCTGGCGGCCGATATTCAGGAAAATCTGAGAAAAATCTGCACGCCGGATGTCATGAAGCATATTGAGGTCATTCATCTGGACCAGTGGGTGAACCGCTATCTTCGTGCGCATGACTATCCGTACACCATCGTGTACGGGGACCCGATCAGGGAAATGTGGAAAAATGCGGAGTCTTACACGGGCGAGGATTTCGACCTGCCGGAAGGTTTCTTTCAGGAAGAATGGGAAACCGTTGTTCAGGCACAGAATATCCAGACAGTTGCAGAGTATGTGAAGACACCCAGGCCCGGCCGCGGGGTAAGGCTTGACCGGAAGCAGAGAATGCGTGTCTGGAAAGTCTTTGACGAGTATCGCACGCTGATGGATGCAGAGAAAGTGCGTGATTCGGCCTGCGCCATGAATGAATGTGCGCAGCTTCTGACGGCCGGCCCCGGCGTTCGCCTGTATTCCTCAGTCATCGTGGACGAAGGACAGGACTTTGGGCCCAGTGCCTATCGGCTTCTCCGTGCCATTGCGGGCAGCGAACATACGAATGATCTGTTCATCGTGGGCGATGCGCACCAGCGAATCTACAAAAACAAAGTCACCCTCTCCCGCTGTGGAATCAATGTGAAAGGACGCTCCGGCAGGCTGCGGATGAATTACCGCACCACGGAGGAAATCCGACACAGCGCCATGAATGTGCTTGCCGGACTGTCCTTCGATGACCTGGATGACGGTATAGATGATGGAAAGGGATATATCTCCCTCAGCCACGGCGACCGTCCGGTTGTGAATGTGTATTCCACACAGGATCAGGAAGCGGCCGAGCTGATCAGGAATATTCAGGAACAGATGGCGGCAGGAATTGATCCGAGAGAGATCTGCATCGTTGCAAGAACGAGTCCATTGCTGGGCGAATACAAAAAGTTCCTCTCTGCGGCAGACATAGACTGCTTTGAGATAAAACGCAGACAGGCAGATGACCGGAGTCGTATGGGCGTCCGACTCGCAACAATGCACCGGGTGAAGGGTCTGGAATTCTCCACTGTCTTTATTGTGGCCGCCAACAAAAACGTTATCCCACTGAAATCAGCTGTAAACAGGACCGATCCAACGGAAAAGGAAGCAGCGATGGCCAGCGAACGCTGCCTGTTGTACGTGGCCATGACCCGTGCGAAGAAAAAGGTCATGATCTCCGCCTATGGCGCAGTTTCCGGTTTCCTCGGCTGAAGGGACATTGCCATGGCTGAGAGCATCCGGGAATGGAGATGCTCTCAGCCACGGCAAACGGTCCAGCCTCCTTTCCCGCACTGAAGGCCTGGGATGCACCGGATGAGCCCGGATCACCTGTGATCTGCCTGATCTGCAGAGAATCAGAGCGCTGCAAAAGAGTCAGCAAAAGGACTGAAGCATATCACCGGGGAAAGGGCCATACTTCTGACAAGGCTGACAGGAAATGAACGAGATTCCATCAAGCATCATGGGCAGATGAGTCAGAAAAGGCAGCATTCAGGGGACTTAGCCGCTTGTTGGAATTCACATCTTCAATGAAATTCCAACAAGCTCCAACAAGAATTCTAACGAGAACAGGGCATCTGATCTGGTCGATAAGCCGACCGTTACGCGCCTGCGGCATGGTCAATCCTGGTCAATGCAGGCCAGGTACACAGGGACTCCGCTTGAAAACCTCCATGGGATAGTGTTACCCCAAAACAACAATATCCCACCAGGATACCTTCCCGGTGGGATTCAATTTCCTCTTTGAGAATATAGGGGATCGGGTCATTTCCGACGGTGAAGCTTTCGCTCAGGAGATGGTTCAGATTGATGATACCGGCCTGACTGACCGCCAGGAGAACCACATGAACGGCATCCTCCATCAAGCTGGAGGAGGAAGGGAGAACCCTGATTTCGCATCCCGGCACCAGAGCAATGCCCCCGGAGGGTTCAGTGAAGGGAACAGGGTCCGGGTGGATACCGGTAGGAGCGGGGGAAATGCTCTTGATATCCGGGGAGTCCGACGGGGACAGAAGTTCATCTAACGTGATGCCTAAAACACGCGCCAGTTTGTGACAGGTTTCCATCTTGGGCTTTGAGGAACCGTTTTCCCATTTGCTGACTGCTTTATCGGACACACCTACCAGTTTGCCCAGCTGGAACTGCGAAAAACCCTGTTTATAGCGTAACGCTGCGATCATATTTCCAAATGCATAGTCTCTCATATAAATCTCCTGATCTAACCGTAATAAAAATGATGTAACCGTATGACTCTGGCAGGTGTTTCTTCAATAGGGAAATGGGGATTGAATTCCTCTCTGATTATACCGGAATTTTCCTCAAAAGAAAGGGGTTTGAACGATTAATTCATGGCCCCAAAGTACTTCTGAATGAGCAATAAATAAAGGAATTCGAGAAATTACCCGGTAGTTTTACAGCCCCAATTTGGGGTGATGGAGCAATGCGATGAGCTATCAGGAAAAAATCAATATCTATGTGCCGCACGAAATCGGATTGAAACTCCGCAGCGATGCCATGCTGTTTGAAATCCTCAAGAAGGACAGGCGGACGATTAACCTCAATCGCTTTCTGACAATGGTATTATGCGGATATTACGACGAGTACTGTCGGGAGAATAATGAAACCAGGGACAGTCTTTTACGTATTCTGAAGGAGAGATCCATTTCGGACAGGAAAGCCGAGAGCATCGCAGAGGACGTGATGAATCGTGTGATTCTTCCCCCGATCGCAAAGAGGAAAGGGAAAAAACCGGATCATCTGTCCCTGAAACCGACATCGGATACGGAGAGGATTATCAATGCCGTTCAGGCGCAACTGAAGGAAGAGGACTATCTTTCCCAGTATTTTTGCAGAATGCTGGTAAGCTACTGCCAGAAGTCGATCAGTGAACGGGAAAGAATAGTTTTCAGGGACAGTTACGATCTCCTCCTTGTGGCCTGCAAAGAACAAAGGGCCATCACATTCAGCCTGAAAGGTGGCAACCAGGGGGCGATCGAAGCGATTCCGTATACCGTCACAAACGGTCCGGAGGAGATGTTTAACTATCTCCTCTGCGAAAGTCTGAATGTGAAAGAAAACAGGTACGAAGCCTATTCATTTCGGCTGAACCGCATCGAACACCTGTCGTTTGGGAAAACAACGAGAAAGATCTCGGATGAAGTCAGGTCACGGTGTGAACGGATGCAGAAGATTGCGCCGCAGTACGCCATTAACGAGGATGAAATCATCTGTGTGCGCCTGAACGATCTGGGGGAAGACCTGTATAACCGCATCTATTACGGAAGGCCGCCGTATGACCATATTGAAGACGATGGGGAAATGCATTATTATTTCTTCAGGTGTTCTGCAATGCAGGTGATCCGGTATTTTCTCCGTTTCGGTGGAGCCTCTGCTGTGGTGATATCGCCTGACTGGGTAAAAGAGAGAATGATCCGATTCTTTAAGACGGCACTGGCGGCTTATGAACAGTAAAACAAACGGTTACCTGGATTCAGCCGGGAATAGCAGAGAAAACCTGGGGTAAAACAGACGAATATCACGTTGATGTGGTTCTTCAGATAAGCTGAACAAAGGGTGTCCGGGCAAGCATTTCCTTACTCTGAAAACTTCAATACCTGCAAGGGCTTAAGCAGTTGCGCTGCTATAAGTGCGGGATTTTTCGTGTTATAATGCATACAGGAATGCTTCAGTAAAAGCTCGAGAGAGTGTATAGGATAGACCTGCCATAAGAGGAGAGAAACAAATGAGCCATAAAGTTATTACAACAATTCCGAACGTGAGAAGCATGACTGTGGTTAAATATAAAAATAGTCTTCACCATGACGAGGTTATCGAAGGTGTTCTTTCGTGCGAAGCTCCGGTAAAGGCATTGATAAAAAACAGTATTACCAGAGATGATCCTGTCGAGGAAGTTATATGCCTTGTTTCGGCGGAGGCAGGCAGTCCAAATGCGATTATTTCGGTTGATGCTGAGCTTTCGAGTTATGATTTGTTTAAAAGGAATATTTCTGAGTATGTTCAGAATGAACTTCATTGCACCATCCCGATATTTACTTCTGTTTCCTACGATATAAAGAGCGCTGAAATGTGCATTACCGATATCCTGAGCCTCCTCAGCTTTGGCGACACAGTTGATATTGATGTAACCAGCGGAGATCGCACATTGGCCACTCATTTAGTGCTCTGTCTTGAAGCAATGGTAATCCAGGGAGTAAACCTCGGGAACGTTGTTTTTGCCCAGTTCTTTTCAAGTAAATCGGAAAACAATCCAATTCGGGTCATTAATCATGTTTTTGACATGATCGAATTAATAAACGCAATAAATGATTTCAGCCGTCATGGGAAAGCTTTGTCATTAAGCGGTTGCTTCAAAAAAACGGATAATAGTACACTCCAAAACCTGTGTATGAAGATGAGTACATTTTCGTCGAAGCTGGCTATCTGTCGTGTGAGTGGAATTTCAAACGATATCCATGGTATCTGGGAAAGTCTGAGTGATTATGCAAAACTGAATTTGGATGACAATACCCCGATGATTGAAAAGATGTTCCAGGTGCTCATTCCATCGATCGAAAAACAGTTTGTTCAGAATGATCAAAACGATACTGTTGTAAATTTGCGGCTTGCCAAATGGTGCGCAGAAAGGGGAATGCTGCAGCAGGCACTTTCACTGATTCGCGAAAACGGTAATGAGGCAATGGCAGAGTTCGGTTTTCTGCTTCCCTCTGAGAGAATAAAAGACATCTATCAGGCGAAAAAAGCTCGGAAAGAATTAAAGAAGCATGATGCATCTCTTTCTCAATTTACCATAGACAAGTTAAGACTTTTAAAACCAAATGACGGCCTGCGGGAAAATGACATTGTCGAGGTATGCACCCGGCAAAATGGCAGGGACGTTTGGACTATACAAAATATAGAAAGCTTTGAAAAGGCAGAATCTTTTTACGTGAAAAAATCCAGAGCAGTAAACATTGGTTACACTGTGAATCTGGAAGAGTCTGTTTTGCAAGACTGTATCGTTTTACTTTATTATCTTCAGTTTATCCGAAATGCGGTTATGCACGCCGGAGAATATGAAGGGAAAGTGTTGGACTACGACGGGGAAAATTTGTTACATTCGCTGCATGTCAATTCAATGGATCATGAGCTCCCTTGTAATCGTAAAGAACAAGAGGAGATTCTGAAAGAAGAAAATATCAGAGAGGCACTTATTCATACTGTCGACCTTCTTCTTTCTCAGATTGAGCAGCATGGAAGAGAATATTTACGGATAAAAGAAGAAAAAGAAGCAAAGGAAGCGGAGGAGGAACGGAAAGCCTCAGAGGAGGAAAGGAAAGCGGCAGACGAACGCAAACGCACGGCAGCCGTCGCTTATGGAAACTTTTTAAATGAACTGAATGGTCTTCAGGAGTTTCAGGTGACGGTTCCGGAAGCGCCTCATATAGAAAGTGGGTTTTCCTCCTGGGAATACGGATTTGAAATGAAAGTGATCGTTAACAAAAAGAATGCGAAACAGACAGAGAGAATGAGAGGTCTTAAAGTGGGAGACGTGCTAAATGTCAGGATAACCAAATGTATATCGGATTCACATATCATTCTCGTGAATCCCGTCATCTGAATCCGACAGGGCATGGTATTATCGGGTATACAACCTGAGTATTGATGCCTGAAAGAGATGTCTCTGATCAGGGAATCGTTGGAATGCCATTATTGACCTGCACCGTGGTGATGCATATGTATACAAATCGGTCTGTTGACGTTTCCCTGTAACGGATTGTGTGAAATGTCTACCGGAGCGTTTTGCTCCGGGTTTCTCTTTCCGAGTGGTTTGAATTCGATCAGAAAGAAGATTCTGCCAAGGCATAGATCAACGCATAGTGTGAGTCAGTGTGATACATGATATGTCGCCTGAGTATACGGGCGCGTGAATTATGGAATCGCAAGAACTGGAGCGAATGTGTGGTAGTTTGTACGAAACTGAAACTACTGTACAGAAGAAGACGAGACGATACTGAGATCGTCTCGTGTTGGTTCCGGGTCAGGGGTTGGCATTAAAGTTGCCTACATGAATCAGTGAGTGTGGAGTATGAGATGCTCAGGATTCCATCTGAAGTGGAAACCGCTGACTGGATTATTTCCATGCGCTTGTGGCCTGTTTTTCGGCATCCGGATGATTAACGTCAAACCAGTTTTGTATGGATTCGGGGATGTTGTTTGCCTGCAGGATGCGGTTTGCTTCCTCCCATTTCTTGGCAAACAGTTTCTTAGTTTTACTGTTACGATTTTGCTGTGAGGAAAGTAAACGTTCCGCTGAAATTGCCACACAGTAAGAAACAACGGTAGCCTGATCTTTGTTTTCGGATGAAGCGACGAGTGCCTTTTCGTAGTATTTATCAGCGGTGTAGAAATCTTCGTGTAACCTGTAATACTTGGCGGTGTTCCAGAAGATCCGGTTTCTTGGATAATCGGTTTTCTTTGTGAATTTATTATTCTCTTCAAACGTCGGGTTCTCGAACAGGATTTTACAAACTTCTTCCGCTTTCGGATGATTCGTTTCAAGCAGGAGTATGGCAACGTTTGAATAATAGAGGAGAAGATAGACGTCTGGATTATTGGGATCACGATAGGCCGTTCGGACAATTGTATCCAGGCCCGGTTCGTTTTTATCAAGCAGACCGGCAATTCTGTACAGACAGTCAAGTGCTTCGTCAGGTTTGTTCATGACAACCATCAACATGCTTCTGTAATTCAGCTGACGAATGATGTCGCTTGTATTGGTGAACTCACTGATTGCTTTATCAGATGCTTTCACTGCTTCTTCAAACAGTTCAGGCTTTCTTGAAACCATATTGATCATGGCCTGAAGCCGAATGCCCTGGGTTTTTCCGAGCAGTACGGATTTTACATCGATATCGATTTCTGATTTCGAGAATAAAGCATTGAAATAGTCCCGTGTGTCCTGGAACATTTTTATGAAATCATCGGATTTCTGAATCACTTCTTCAAACCTGAACTGATCCATCAGACTGTTCAGTTCCCGGATCCGGAAGGAAAAGTAGTAGTCCAGATGTTCCCATGAATTCGTTACAGCCGCTATATTTTCTCGACATTTGGTGATGTACGTCTGACTCATAAACGTATTCCCAAGATGATCGTACATTGTGAGAATATGGAAGTCTGTATCAAAACTCCAGTATGCAGCTTCAGCTTTCAACTCCTCGTTTTTCGCCATCGGCTCAAGGAAGTACTGTTTAAAGTGGTTGGCAAGCGCAATACCTTCCGGGAACCTCCACTGATGTTCGCAGTTTGTCAGTTGAATTGAAATCTGTCCGAGAACCTGTTCGCGTTCCATTGGGTACAATTTCGGCAGGCGCCTCAGAATAATGTCACGCTGTTTCACTAATGTTTTCAGATGGGGTAAGGCACAGATCTGACAGATGGCTTCACCGAGGTGATTATCAAGAAGCAGCTTTTTGATGTATGAAACTGTGGCGTCCTCAAAGATCGAATATATTTGGGCCTTTTCAAATAGCTGTTCTGCCCTGTTTTGTTGCTCGGGAGTGAACTTGTTTTTTACACGGTGTGTGGTTAAGTAAGTATAGCAAAGAATATCTGCAATGAATAAACGTCTGTCTACTCTGGCATCAGACAATTCCAACTCATATTTGCAACCGTTGATTTTCGCTCTGCCAAATCCGAGAATCAACTGCTCTTCAAGACGTGAAGCATATTCTTTCAGAGCAGCGTTTCGTTGCGCAATGATAACTTTGATCTGTACACTTTCTGAATACTCATTCTTCAGATCCTGAAACAGCTTGAGTAATCCCTCACTCAGAATATTGATGTATGTTCGGTCAGGGCTGATAATTTTTAATCTCTCGGTATTTTCAAAAATAATGATTCTCTGGCCCTGGTTTACCAAAGATTCCATATGAGTCAGATAGTCATTGCGGAATCCGTTTGTACTGCAATGAACTTTGAAAGGAAACATCTTTCGGAGCATTTCGTTGGTGACTATGTCAGGATCGACCAGCATGCCACCTACCAGGTATAAATCGTCGGGATACGGACGATCGGGCCTTGTATCGTTGAAGTCTCCGCTTTCATCGAGGTACAGATGGAATGTTCTCATCTTGGGTAACTGCCTTTCTTCTTTGAGCCTGACGTTCTTTCCGGTGAAACCACATACACGGATCTTGTCCGATGATTTATAGATTGTGATCTTGCCAGCCGTCTTTTTCATCTGCAGCTGGGGAGATGAAAAAGACGGCTGTACAATTCTGACAAACAGCTACGGAGCACCGGGCTGTCCGTTTAATCGTAGAAATGGGCGCATCTTCTACTCTTGTGAGGGATTCAGCTCTGATGACTTCGAATCAAAGATGCGGGATCAAATCACAGGAGAGGGCTTCTCTGCATGATCCAGAATATATTTTAGCAAATGACTGAACATATCGCAAGACTTGGAGCATTGGACGGCTGTGATGGGATTCCCGCTGAAGGGCAAAGCCAGATAGAAGAAGGTAAAGGATTTTCTATGTTTCCATCGTTCGTGAAAGGAATATGGTCTTGGTATCTGTCACTCAGAAGAAGATTATGATTGGGAAAGACCTGTCAGGTGGGATAACATTTGCCTTTACTGGCAGAAGGCATGAGGAGTACGGACATGAATCGAAATGCTGAAGCGATTACAGTGCTCTGCAGCCGTCTTTGCGTTGCAGAAGGGATTCATCCGCTGGAAAACAAAGAGTGGAGCCATTTGGCGACTCGTCTGCTGGCATTGAAACTCAGACCGGAGGATTTACTGGATTTTGACAGACAGGACTATATGGATCACCTTCAGTTTTCCAATGAAGAAGCAGACCGGTATCTGCGGTTGCTGGACAGAAGCGGAAGCCTTCGGCGCGAACTCAGCAGGGTTGAGGACAGGGGCATTCGGGTAGTTACACGAGCGGATGCTGAATATCCCCGGCAGTTGAAAGCGAAATTAGGAAACGCCTGTCCGCCGCTTTTCTATTATGCCGGGAACATTTCACTCCTTCGCAGACCGTCCGTGGGTTATGTTGGGTCAAGGCAGGTCGATCCGTCGGATGTGGTATTTACAGAGAGAACTGTCAGGGCAACCGTGCGAAACGGATATGGTGTGGTATCCGGCGGCGCGAAAGGCATTGATACTGCTTCAGCTGTTTCTGCTCTCAGAGAGGGATCTTTTGCCATCGAGTATGTTTCAGGCTCGATGCTGTCAAAGATGCGGAATCCGGACGTGCTGAATGTCATTCGGGAGGAACGGTTACTCCTGATGTCGGTGGTGATTCCGACTGACGGGTTTGATGTGGGCATTGCCATGTATCGAAACAGATTCATCTATGCCCAATCCGTCGGCACGGTGGTTGTCCGTTCGGACAATGGAAAAGGTGGCACCTGGGCAGGTGCCACCGATAACCTCAAAAAGGGTTACTGTCCGGTTTTCTGCAGAGACTGTGATTATCCCGGAAATAGGGGACTGATCAAACGGGGTGCGATCCCAATTGGGGATGACTGGGATGGAAAGATTGCGATTCCGAATGAATCAGGATCTGTTCCAGGGAGTGCTGTTCAGATTAGCCTGTTTGATGATCAGTAATGTGAACAGGTTCTGTTTTTCGGTGACCGCGTTCGCAGCTTTAGGTAGGTTATCCATAATCGTTCATGGAGTGCCCCGGAAAACAAAACCTGATGCAGACGGGGAAACGTATCCTGAAATGCCGGAATGGATCTGGTCGGGTCCAGTGAAGAAGATAATCAGACGGAGGACCGGCAGGAACTTCAAGAGATGGCCTGATACTGTTCGGAGTGAGAAGCGTTCTGTTAACGGTGATGTGACAATCTGAAGAAAGGGGACAAAGACAGAAATGTCTGCATTTGAAGAAAGACGGCCCAATGCTGATCAGCAGGCCGTGATCAACGATTTGGAACACAACATAATCCTTTATGCCAGCGCCGGTACCGGGAAAACCTTCACGGTTGCAAGGCGTGTTCATCACATCATCGAGACAGGAAGAGCAAAACCGGAGGAGATCCTGTGCCTGACGTTCACGATCAAGGCGGCCGGGGAAATGAAAAACGATATCCTGCAATATGCGGGAGCTGATGGCAGCAAATCTTCGGTTAGCACAATCCACAGCTTTGCTTATCAGGTTCTGAAGGAAGAGAGTATATCGCGCCCTGAGTTTTACTGTCTGCCATGTGTCTGTGATGAAACGGACTCCGCCCAGGAACTGAAAGACTGTCTGCTAGCCCTGGGACTTCCGTCAAGCGCTTCGATCCTGCGTAACGAGAATGCGCTGACTCAGTTTTTGAGTGTGATGAAGCATCAGCGGGAGCTTTGTCAAAGGTTCAGTGGAGATGAAGAGAATGACTTTCAGAGTCTGTATCGTCATATCCAGATAAATGAAAGAGCGTTGTTTGAAAAGATGACCGTCTTTTATGATCCTGCTGCTCGAAGGGAAAACACGGACGTGAACTTCCTGAAATTAATGGATTCGAAGGCCGGTACGTTTCTTCACATGTACAATGATCAGCTTCGGAAAAGCAACCTCCTGGATTTTGACGATCTCATTTGCCAGACACATCAGCTCTTCCGTTCGACGGATGCCGGGGAACGGTGGCGCAGCCGGTTTCGCTATATCATTATCGACGAGATGCAGGACACGACAGAGCTGGAATACGATACACTGCAGCATCTGTTTTCCGGCAACAATGTCATGATGTGCGGAGATTATTTCCAGACGATTTATGAGTGGCGTGGCTCCAATCCTGAGAAAATCCTGGCCAGATTCACAGAACAGTGTCATGCGGTTCCCTTTATGTTTTCCCGAAACTATCGTTCTACTAAAACGCTGACCTCTGCATCTGTCGGATACCTGCAGAATATGTA
>JAFUBF010000323.1 GCA_017460325.1 Clostridia bacterium
TCTCCTGTCAATCCTGCGGTGCCGAAAGCCCAGGAAGCATTAAACGACTGGGCCCGGTGCGCTGCACCGGTTTGTCAAATCATGTTCTCTCAATCATACGATACCGAAAGGCCAAGCAACATTAAATTAGGAGGAAACAAAGATGCAGTTTATTGTGAAAGCCTATGACGGAGCCGGAAAACTGGAAAAGAGAATGGAAGTCCGGCCGAGACACCTTGCCGGCATGCAGGCACTGTCCGATCATATTCTCTGCGCCGGCGGACTGCTGGATGAGGAAGGGAAAATGAAGGGCTCCGTGCTGATCATGGAGTACCCGGACCGGGCGGCGCTGGATGCGTATATTGCCAGTGAACCGTATGTGGTTGAAAAGGTCTGGGAGAAGATCGAGGTAGAGCCCTTAAACGTTGTGATCCTGAACCCGAAGAAAAACTGAAAAACAGGGGGACTGGCTTAAAGTCAGTCCCCCTGTTTTTCAGTCATCAAACGGGAGATTCATGAAGCCGGCCATGATCCGGACCAGTTCCCGTGCCTTTTCCATGGTGGCATCCTCGGCGAAGCAGCGGATCCGGGGCTCCGTGCCGGAAAACCGGGCGATGAGCCAGGAGCCGTCCGCAAAATAGACTTTGCATCCGTCCAGGTAGCTGACGCGCTCGACTGCTTTCCCGAAGTCGGGCAGCTGATGCTGCAGGAAAAGCCGGTCATGCAGATCACCGCGGGTCGTCTCGGTGAGTCCCCAGTCATATTCTGCCATATGCATTTCGCCGAAGGTCGCATAAATCTCTGCGACCAGGGCAGAGAGCGGTTTGCCGGTGACACTGACCATTTCCACAAGGAGAGAGGCGGCATACAGGCCGTCCTTTCCGGAGATGTGTCCGCGAACCGTCAGGCCGCCGGAGGATTCACCGCCGATCAGGGCATCATGTTCATCCATACCGGAGGAAATGTGCTTGAACCCCACAGGGACCTCCCAGCACCTCTGACCAAAGGCCTGAGCCACCCGGTCCAGCAGGTGCGTCGTAGCAATATTCCGGACGGCATCGCCTTTCCACCCCTTGTACCGGAGCAGGTAGTAGTAAAGGAGAACCAGAACCTCATTGGCCGGAATATAGGCGCCGTTTTCGTCGATGATGCCGAGACGGTCAGCATCACCGTCCGTGGCGATGCCGATATCCGCGCGGTGTTCCGCCACGGCATGCTGCAGGTCAACCAGCGTTTCGGGATTCGGGGCGGGAAGATGCCGACCGAAAAAGGCATCGTGGCGGTCGTTGATGACGTCGATGTCGCAGCGGGCAGTATAGAAAATGGTCATGAGGCCATTGAGGCTGACCCCGAACATGGGATCAAGTACGATCCGGGGACGGCGGTGCCGGATGGCTGCAATATCAATCCGCTCCATAATGGAATCCAGATAGGCATCCCTGGGATCAATGAGACGGATCTGTCCGTCCCGGAGGGCATCGTCAAAGGGAATGGGGTGGATATCGGACAGATCCACGGCATTGGCGGCCTCGGTGATTTCATCTGTGACTTCCTGAACCGCATCCCTTCCGCCCCTTGTGAACAGCTTGACCCCGTTGTAAATGGCGGGATTGTGGGAGGCAGTAATCGCCGCTCCGTAAGGCAGGTTCATGTTTTTGACCGTAAACATAATCTGAGGGGTCGGGGCAGAGAGGTTGACGAAACAGAGCGGAATTCCGTCCCCGGCCATGACCTCGGAAAACCAGATGGCGGATTCGCGGGAAAGGAAACGCCGGTCATACCCGATGACAAACCCCTCTGCATCCACCTTCTCCCGGATCATGCGCCGGGCCAGTGCATGAGCTACTCGCTGGATATTGGCCTTCGTGAAGTCTTCTCCGATGATGGCACGCCATCCGCCGGTACCAAATGTAATCATGGAATCCCTCCTTCAGTATTGCGTTGGCTTTCGGCACTGTATGATTGATAGGAGACATGTTTTGGAAAACCGATGCAGAGTACCGGTCCGCCCCTTTGCTGTTCGCGGGATTGAACCCGGTTTATCGGTGGTGTGGAAGAAGGCAAAAACCCGTTTCTCAGGGCGCTCTCTCGTAACAGTTCAATTATACGCGATTGCGGGGATGAAAAGAAGGGGCGCCGTGAAATAAAGCCCTGGCCGGCGAAAAGAGAACGATAACAAAAAACCCCAGATTTGTCAGGCTAATCTGAAAAAGTCCCTGTCAGCGGGAAACTGACAGGGACTTAATGGCGCACCCAGAGGGGCTCGAACCCCCGGCCTACTGATTCGAAGTCAGCCACTCTATCCAACTGAGCTATGGGTGCCGGACGCGGATCATTATATAGCGAATGGAGGCCTGTGTCAAATGCAGCCGAAGGGCGTTTCTGATGGGAAAACGGGGGGAATGACCCAAATAATGATGGAGAATGAATCGAAAAATTCATTTTAAATGCAGAATTCGCCAAATAATGGTGAAATTTGAAAGAATACCAAAAAACCTCTTGCAATTTTGAATTGAACCTCTTATAATGTCGCCCATACCGACGGCACGCAATGGCGCGGCCGCAATCAAGGAGGATTGAAATATGTCATATGTAGATGAGGTCTACGAGCGCGTAGTAGCACAGAACCCGGCACAGCCGGAGTTTCATCAGGCGGTCCGTGAGGTACTGGATTCACTTCGTCCGGTGATTGAGCGCAATGAGGAGAAATATCGCAAAGAGGCGTTGCTTGAGCGCATGACCACGCCGGAACGCATCATCATGTTCCGTGTCCCGTGGGTGGATGACAAGGGACAGGTACAGGTGAACAACGGTTTCCGTGTACAGTTCAACAGTGCCATCGGTCCTTACAAGGGCGGCCTTCGTCTGCATCCCAGTGTCAACCTGGGCATTATCAAGTTCCTCGGATTTGAGCAGGTCTTCAAGAATTCCCTGACCGGCACCCCCATCGGCGGCGGCAAGGGCGGCAGCGATTTTGATCCCAAGGGCAAGAGTGACCGTGAGGTCATGGCGTTCTGCCAGTCCTTTATGACCGAACTGTATCGTCACGTCGGCGCGGATGTGGATGTCCCGGCCGGCGATATCGGCACCGGCGCACGGGAGATCGGGTATCTCTACGGACAGTACAAGCGGATCACCGGCCTGTATGAAGGTGTTCTGACCGGTAAGGGCCTGACCTATGGCGGAAGCCTTGCCCGTAAGGAGGCAACCGGATACGGTCTGCTCTACATTACGCAGGAAATGCTGAAGGCCAACGGACATGAGCTGGCAGGGAAGACCGTGGCCGTTTCCGGCGCCGGCAACGTGGCCATCTACGCCGTGCAGAAGGCGGAGCAGCTTGGTGCCAAGGTTGTGACGGTTTCGGATTCCACCGGCTGGGTGTATGATCCGGATGGAATCGATGTGGCACTTCTGCAGGAGGTCAAGGAGGTACGCCGTGCCCGCCTGACCGAATATGCCAAGGCACGTCCGAATGCGGTCTATCATGAGGGCAAAGGCGTCTTTACGGCCAAGTGCGATGTTGCACTGCCCTGCGCCACGCAGAACGAACTGCAGCTTGAGGACGCGAAAGCGCTGGTAGCCAACGGCTGCATCGCCGTGTGCGAAGGCGCCAACATGCCGACAACGCAGGAAGCCACGGAATACCTGATGAAGAACGGTGTCTATTTTGTGCCCGGCAAGGCGGCAAACGCCGGCGGCGTGGCCACCAGCGCACTTGAGATGAGCCAGAACTCCATGCGTCTTTCCTGGACGTTTGAAGAGGTGGATGCCAAACTTCACGATATCATGGTCAATATCTTTAAGAATATCGACTCTGCTGCGAAGGAATACGGCATGGCCGGAAACTATGTGGCCGGTGCCAATATTGCCGGCTTCCTCAAAGTGGCCAATGCCATGGAAGCGCAGGGCGTTGTCTGATCTGACGATACCAAAAAATGTGCATGGAAACATGCACATTTTTTCATCCGGAAGAGAAACAAAATGTCAACTGCCAATTGAGCAAACTTGGCAGGAATAAGGGATTTTTCGCAAATTATAAAAAATATATGTTGACAAACAGTTAGACAGGCAATATAATTCAACACGCCTTTGGGCGAATATCAACTCCGGACGTCTCAGAGGATGCCGGAACAGGGAGGATACGTATGAAAAAATGGATCGCGCTCTCGCTGATGATGATCATGATTCTGTGCACAGCCTGTGCCGGCGCAACGACGGTAGGCATCTGCCAGCTGGTTCAGCATGAGGCACTGGATGCGGCGACAAAGGGATTCCGGGATGCGCTGAGCGCAAAGATGCCGGATGTCAAATTTGATGAGCAGAATGCCTCCGGTGATGCGGTTAACTGTGCGACGATTGCCAACACCTTTGTATCCAACGGGGTGGATCTGATTCTGGCCAATGCCACGGCTCCGCTGCAGGCGGCTGTTGCGGCAACGGCGGATATTCCGATCCTCGGCACCTCCGTAACCGACTATGCCACCGCGCTGGGGATGACGGAGTTCACCGGAGTCAGCGGAATCAATGTTTCCGGCACGACGGATCTGGCACCGCTTGATGGCCAGGCCAATATGGTGAAAGAGCTGTTCCCGGAGGCAAAGAAGGTTGGCCTTCTCTACTGCAGCGCCGAGGCCAACTCGGTGTATCAGGTGACCACGATTCGCGGCTATCTGGAGGCTCTCGGTTATGAGTGCGTCGAGTTCTCCTTTATGGATTCCAACGACGTTTCGGCCGTTGCCCAGACTGCGGCGGATGGCTGTGATGTCCTGTACATTCCCACGGATAACACCTGTGCGGCCTATACGGAGACCATTGCCAATGTTGTCCTGCCCGCCAGGCTGCCGGTCATTGCCGGTGAGGAGGGCATCTGCCGTGGCTGCGGTGTGGCGACGCTGACCATTTCCTACTATGATCTCGGCTATGCCACCGGTGAGATGGCTTACGAGATTCTGGCCAATGGTGCTGATGTCAGCTCCATGCCGGTCAAGAGCGCTCCGAACTTCGTCAAGAAGTACAATGCGGATGTTGCCGGAGAACTTGGCGTAACAATTCCCGAGGGATATTCTGCACTGGAGTAATCCGTTTGCAGCGAGAAAACAGAATACGGAGAGGGCAGAGGGATGCTCTCTCCCTCTTTTGTGTGTGGAGGAATGACTGTGGAACTGATCAAGCTGATCAATGCACTGCCGGGTGCCGTGGCCCAGGGACTGATCTGGGGCATCATGGCCATTGGGGTGTATATTACGTACCGGATTCTGGATGTGGCGGACCTGACGGTGGATGGCAGTATTGCCACGGGCGGTGCCGTGGCGGCGGTCATGATTACCGGTGGATGTGATGCGGGACTGTCGCTGCTGGCGGCGTTTCTGGCAGGCGTGCTGGCGGGACTGGCAACGGGCGTTTTTCATACGCGCATGGGAATCCCGGCGATTCTCTCCGGTATCCTGACACAGCTTGGCCTGTATTCCATCAACCTGCGCATTCTGGGGAACAAGGCCAACATGGCGGTCAGTGTCAACAAGTTTCACCTGATCGTGTCCTCCCGAAATGTGCGGCAGCTGAGCTTTGAGAACCCCATTCTGATTCTGGTCATTTTCGTGGCCGTGCTGATTGGTATCATGTACTGGTTCTTCGGAACGGAGTACGGATGTTCCCTCCGGGCAACCGGCGCCAATCCCAATATGGCCAGGGCCCAGGGGATTAACACGGAGACCTGCAAGGTGGTCGGACTCATGCTTTCAAACGGCATCGTTTCCCTGTCCGGTGCGCTTCTCTCGCAGTATCAGGGATTTGCCGATGTGGGCATGGGACGGGGCGCCATTGTCATCGGCCTGGCGGCGGTGATTATCGGAGAGGTGGTACTGGGGAAACTGTTCCACAATTTTGCCCTCAAACTTCTGACGGTGGCAATTGGCGCAATCCTTTACTATCTGGTGATTCAGGTCGTTCTGTGGCTGGGACTCAACACCAATGATCTGAAGCTGCTGACCGCGCTGGTCGTGGGCATCTTCCTGGCGATCCCGCACTGGCGTTCCAGGCTGGTTCGCACCCGTGGTACCCGGAAGGAGGAAGGGCATGCTTAATCTCAGTCATATTTCAAAGACGTTCAATCCCGGAACCGTTTCGGAAAAGGTTGCCCTGAATGATGTGAACCTGCATCTGAACAAAGGGGATTTTGTGACGGTGATTGGTGGCAACGGAGCTGGAAAGTCCACCATGCTCAATGCCATTTCCGGCGTCTTTCCGGTGGACTGCGGAACGATTGAGATCGACGGACGGGATGTAACGAATCTGCCGGAGTATAAGCGTGCGGCATTCCTCAGCCGGGTCTTCCAGGATCCCCAGTTCGGAACGGCGGCCACGATGAATATTGAGGAGAACATGGCGCTGGCCATGCGAAGGGGTCAGCGGCGGGGGCTCCGGTGGGGAATCACCGCCACTGAGCGTCAGATGTACCGGGAACATCTTCATCTGCTGGGCCTGGGACTGGAGGACCGGCTCGGCAGCAAGGTGGGCCTTCTCTCCGGCGGACAGCGTCAGGCCCTGACCCTGCTCATGGCGACGCTGAGGACGCCGAAAATCCTTCTGCTGGATGAGCATACGGCGGCCCTGGATCCCAAGACGGCCGCCAATGTCCTTGAGCTGACGCAGAAACTGGTGGAAGAGCAGCATCTGACCGCCCTGATGGTGACGCATAACATGAAAGATGCCATCGCCATCGGGAACCGCCTGATTATGATGAATGACGGACGGGTCATTGTGGATGTTTCCGGCGAACGGAAAAAGGCTCTGACCGTAAGGCAGATACTGGAACTGTTTGAAGAGGCGTCCGGCAGTGAACTGGCCAATGACCGGATGATGCTCTCCAGATGAAAAAAGACAGAACCGACTGGATCGGTTCTGTCTTTTTTCAGTTTCAGATGGAGGCCCATTCCTTCATCATACGGCACTCCGTTTCGGCATTCCCGGGCCAGACATCCTCGCGCAGGGCACAGAGGTGATCCAGTGTCTCCCGCAGACGCGGGAAGAGGCGGGCCCAGTCCATGATTCCCTCACCCAGGGGACGGTTTTCCCAGTGCCCCTCGGCATTGAAAACGCCGTCCTTGATATGCAGGGCGCAGACTTTGTCACCGAAGACGGAAAGAGCGCGTTCGAGCATTTCCATCTGTGCCTCCGGGGAGGTTTTGTCCGGCGTGAGCAGATTGCACAGATCGAGAATAATCCGAAGATTCGGGGAGTTGACCTCGGAGAGGAGGCGCCCCGCCAGTTCGGGCGTGTTGAGGGTATGGACGGCCACCGGCTCGATGCCGACCAGTGCGCCGCATTCCTCTGCCGTCACCGAGACGGTCCTGGTGAAGTCCAGAAGGCGCAGATACGCCGGCTCCCGCTCGCTCTCGGGGAACGTGAAATGGGTGGTCTCCGTTCCGACGCATCCGGCGCCCAGGGTGATGCTGGCGCGAAGAGCCGCGGAGAAGCGTTCCTTTTCGGCGGCCAGCTTCTCCGGATCACGGTCGCTTGCGCTGACATAGCAGCCCATGACGGGAATCTGAATCCCGGCGGCGGTGAAGATGTCCCGGAGCTTTTTGAGCATCTCCGGGGTCATGTATTCCGCAGCGGGCCTGGGGAAGGCTTTGGTAAAGGCCAGCTGAGTGGCGGAAAAGCCGCAGGCGGCAATTTTCTCGGCCAGTGCTTCGGGTTCCATCCGGCCAAAGTCGTGGCCGCGCATTCCAATAATCATGTGAAATTCCTCCTTATAACGTTGTGGCATTCGGCACTGCATGATGAATATGGGACATCACCTGATGAATCGGTGCTGTGCACCGGGGCCCTCTCCCTGTGTCCACTGAGCGGGGTAAAATCCAAAGGCGGATGATACCCATGAGGGCAGCGTCTGTAACTGAAAGGAAGTATACAGGATGCCGGGGAGATTTACAAGCGGTTTGGCGGTTCTGTGGGATTGATCCCGGGATGGGACTTGATTTGACGGGTCAGTACCCGCTATAATGAAACCCCGACGGGAATGGGGAAGACATTGCCTGTTAGGTGATCACAGACGGGAAGGGAGCGGAGCGGGCTGTTTCAGCCCGAACAGCATATGGATATTACCGGAATTCTGAGCGCAGTGGATCATACGCTGCTCAAACAGGAAAGCACATGGGATCAGATTCGGGAAATCTGCGAGGAGGCCATGCACTACCATACGGCGAGCATCTGCATTCCGCCGTGTTTCGTGAGCAGGGCAAAAGCGTATATGGAGGAACGGCCGGACCGGGTCAGAATCTGCACGGTTATCGGGTTCCCCAACGGGTATTCAACGACGAAAACCAAGGTTTTCGAGGCCGGAGATGCAGTGGCGTGCGGCGCAGATGAGATTGACATGGTCATCAATGTCGGCATGGTCACGGAAGGACGGGATGAGGAGGTTCTCCGTGAGATCAATGCGGTGAAGAGTGCCTGTCAGGGTCGCCTCCTGAAAGTCATCATCGAGACCTGCCTGCTGACGGAGGCGGAGAAAATCCGCATGTGCAGCATCGTATCGGAATCAAACGCGGACTTTATCAAGACCTCCACCGGCTTTTCCACCGGCGGGGCGACATTTGAGGACATTGCCCTGATGAAAAAGCACATGGCGCCCGGGAAGGGCATCAAGGCAGCAGGAGGGATCTCAACGCTTCAGGATGCGGAGCGCTTCCTTGAGCTGGGGGCCACGCGCCTTGGCACCAGCCGGATCATCCGCCTGGTCAGGGAATTGGACAAACCCGGGACCTGATTTCCCGGGCGTCCATCGTCTTCGGCTTTCAGTGGCATGCATGGACCGGGCAGCAGCGCTCAAATTGTGCCGGAACCGCTCTTTTTGGGGATTGACAGCGCCCCTTAAACCTGATAAGATACCGAACTGAGCCGCTCGGAGACGGTTTTTATTAAATGCCTGAGGCTACCGGTATCCGGCGAGTATTGAAAAATGGAGGTGTCACCAGATGTACGCAATTATCGCGACGGGTGGCAAACAGTACCGCGTCAGTGAGGGTGACGTGATCTTTGTTGAGAAGCTCGACAAGGAAGTTAACTCTACCGTTTCCTTTGATGTTCTGCTTGTGGGCAGTGACGGAGATGTCAGGATCGGAACCCCGACCGTTGAGGGTGCCTGCGTTGAGGGCAAGGTCCTCGGACAGGTGAAGGGCGAGAAGATCATCGTCTACAAGTACAAGTCCAAGAAGAACTACCATCGCAAGAATGGTCATCGTCAGCCGTATACAAAGGTGGAAATCACCAAGATCGCCTGATTATGAACAGTGTCACCTTTGTGAAAGGTGCTTCCGGCAGGATCACGGGATTTGTATCCAGTGGTCATGCCATGAGCAGCGCGGATGGGACATATGATCTTGTCTGCAGTGCCGTCTCGGCGCTGACGATAACGGCGGCGAACGCACTTGAAACGGTTGCGGGGATTGTCCCGAGGACGGAGATGGAGGATGGCTATCTTTCCTGTTTTCTCCCCGGTACACCTGATCCGAAGCAGCAGGAAAAGGCAGAGATTATTTTTGAAACCATCCTGACAGGACTGAAAAACATTGAAGAAGCCTATCCGGAATATGTCCGGGTAGAGATGAGAAACGGAGGCAGAGCAAATGCTTAAGATGAATCTTCAGCTCTTCGCCCATAAGAAGGGCACAGGTTCCTCCCACAACGGACGCGACAGCGAATCCAAGCGTCTTGGCGCAAAACGTGCGGATGGACAGTTTGTACTTGCTGGCAATATCCTGTATCGTCAGCGTGGAACGCACATTCATCCCGGTACGAACTGTGGAATTGGCGGAGATGATACCCTGTTCGCTTTGGTCGACGGTGTTGTTCGCTATGAGCGCCTTGGCAAAAATAGGACCCAGTGCAGCGTCTATCCGGTAGAGCAGTAAGCATGGAATCCTGAGAGCACCGAACACCTCGGTGCTTTTTCTATATCTTTTATCCGGCGCAGCCGGAGGGAAAACGGAGGGATAAGATGGGAATCATTCGAAAACGGGCTTCTCTGGCCGCGCTGGTGACGGTCATTCTGGCCATGCTGGCGGCGCCGTATCTGACCTCGATTGATCCGGACAGCCGGGTGTTCAGGTCTTCCGTCTATCCGACGATCCTGTTTATTGCCGCGTTTTTCCCGGTTCGGCAGGTTTATGAGAAACAGTCCGGCCGGGCGCTCCTCTATGGCATGCTGTTCGGCCTGATTTTTTCCTTCTTTCTGGGAATCGGCAGTGAACTGACGGTATACGGTGCGTTCCTGCCGGGAATGGGAAGCCTCATCCGGCGCTTCGCGGTCCCGGTGATGACGGCGCCTTTCCTGGGGGCCCTGTTTTCCTGCCTGCTCTCCCTCAGCCCCGCGAAGGAAACGGAAAGGGGAAAGCTGGTCTTTCACTTTCTTCCCTGCTTTGCCGTGATTACGGTCTGCTATGTGCTGGTGCTGCTGGCGTATTTCCCCGGCATTGTCAATTATGACTTCTTCACGGAGCTGCTGCAGTATCAGCGGGGACCGTACTTTGGGGCGCACCCGGTCTTCCATACCATTCTGACCGGCGTCCTCTTCTCCCTGGGAAACAGCCTGACCGGCTCGTATACCCTGGGAGCCCTGATGTACTGCGTGTTCCAGCTGCTGGTCATGGCCGTGGTCTATGCGTATGTGGTCTGCTTTGTGTCAAAGCGTGTGCCGCGCTGGGCAGCGTGCCTCACCCTGCTGTTCTTTACGCTGTTTCCCGTCCACGGCCTCATGGCCATCTCCACGGTGAAAGATGCTATGTTTGCGGCCATGCTGACTTTGCTGGTGACCGAGATCTGGCAGGCACAGGAGGATCCGGAGGGCCTCATGGCCTCGTGGCGGCGGCAGGCCGGAATTGTCCTGACCTGTCTGTCCCTTTCTCTCCTTCGGCATAACGGTGTCTTTTCCTATGTGTTTGCCTGCATCGCGCTCCTCCTCATCTGTCGCAGGAAACGCGCCCTGGTGCTGGTGGCGGTGACCCTGGTGGTGTCCCTGGCGATCCCCAAGGCGATCCGGGTGGCCGTCAGGGCCTGGGATACGCCGGACAGTGAAATGATGTCGATCCCGTGCCAGCAGCTGATGCGCACGGCCAACCGGGCCCCCATGTCCGATGAGGAACGGGCGGAGCTGAGTACCTGGTGGGTCGAGGGGACGGTGGAGAGGTATCATCCCTACTATGCGGATACGGCCAAGGGCGGGAACTTCAATTATGAACGCTATAAGGCGGACAAAGGGGCGTTCTGGCAGACCTGGCTTCGGTATGGCAGGCGATATCCGGTGGTCTATCTGGAAGCGTTTCTGATGAACTGTGCCGGTATCTGGAATCCGGATGATATCAGTCATGCGCATTCCATGGATTCCGAAGGCTGGGACTTTGTCTATACAAAGACGGAGATTATTTTCCCCGAGGAGGCGGGTACGCTTGAACAGCGTCCCATTCTGCCGCGTCTGCACCGATTCCTCCAGGGAATCGCCCACTCCTCCCGGCATGAGCGCATTCCGTTTGTGGCCCTCCTGTTCCGGCCTTCCATCCACGTTTACGCGCTGCTTCTGCTTGCGTTCATGAGCCGTGTCCGGCGCTCCGGGACCGGCCTGGTTCTTCTGCCGATCTGGGGAATTGTCCTGTCCTATGTCTTTTCCGCCTGCATCCTGGTACGGTATGCCTACTCATTCATGGCCTGCGTGCCGGTGGCGTTCATCCTGATTCTGTGCTGCGGCCAGAGGCAGGAGGTAAAGAAACCGGGCGTCTGACCCCTGAGGGATATGCCCGGCTCTTATCCGGACCGGAGGAGGGAAAATGGGACAGTTTAAAACCAACGCGATTGTCATAGGCCGGACGGATTACCGGGACCATGACCGGATGCTGACGCTGTTTTCTCCGGACAGGGGACGCCTGGAGGTCCTGGCCCGCCGGGCCAAATCACCGAAAAGTCCGCTTCTTTCGGCCAGCGAGCTTTTCTGCTCAGGGGAATACGTGCTTTATTCATCCGGCGAGCATACCTCTGTGGTATCCTGCCAGGTGACGGATGCGTTTTATCCGCTTCGTGAGGATTACGAACGTCTCAGTCACGGGACGCTGATGCTCGAGATGTGCCGGGTCGTGGTACAGCCGGAACAGCCGGAACAGCGGTTCTTTTTGCACTTTCTGCGATCCCTGGCCCATCTGGCTTACGGAAGCGCCAGTCCGCGCAGCGTGACGGCGGTGTTTATGGCCGGACTGCTTTCCCTGAACGGTTTCCGGCCGGCTGTCCGGAAATGCACCTGCTGCGGAAATGCACTGATTCCGGGAGAGGGAATGACATACGGGTTTTCCCTGACGCGCGGCGGGATTCTCTGCCCTGCTTGCTGTATAGCAGACGGGCGGACCCTGACGGGCAAAGATGTGGCGGACATGCAGTGGATCATGAAAGAGGGACTGGCGGCCCTGGACGGTGGCCTTAAGGTCTCCTCCGCTGTCTTTTATGCACTGCTGGAAATGGCGAAAAAACGTCTTGAATGTACGTTTCAGTCGGAAAAGATGCTTGCCTTTTGAGGACTGTCGGGCAGCGACAGGAAGTTGAGAATTGGGCAGGTCTGCGCCGGTTTGCCAAAATATGCATACGGTGCCGATGGCCAGAGCAACATTAAATGAGTGGTAAGGCAGCGAAATACCCGGCTGCCAGGATGAGATTTCAGGAGGAGGGATTTCCATGGACGAAAAAAAACTGGAATTACTGAAACAGTACGTGAGTGAGAGCAGGCGAATTGTCTTCTTTGGCGGGGCCGGGGTTTCCACGGAAAGTGGTATTCCGGATTTCCGGTCAGCTGACGGGCTGTACAACCAGAGGTACAGTTATCCGCCGGAAACCATCATCTCCCATTCTTTCTATCTGCACAATCCGAAGGTATTCTTCCAGTTCTACCGGGAGAAAATGCTGTTTCCGGATGCCAGGCCCAATATCGCACATCTCAAACTGGCGCAGTGGGAACGGGAAGGGCGACTGCTTGCGGTGGTCACCCAGAACATTGATGGCCTTCATCAGGCGGCCGGGAGCCGACGCGTGTATGAACTGCACGGAAGCGTTCACCGGAACATCTGCCAGAAGTGCGGCAGAGTCTATGATCTGAAGGCGTTCATGGAACTGCCGGAGATACCGGTATGCCCTGCGTGCGGCGGACGGATCAAGCCGGATGTGGTGCTGTACGAGGAAGGGCTGGATCCGGATGTGACTTACGGGGCGGTCCAGGCGATCCGTCAGGCGGATCTGCTGATTGTCGCCGGAACGTCGCTTTCCGTGTATCCGGCAGCCGCGTACCTGGATGAATACACCGGCAACCGTCTGGTGCTGATTAATAAGAGCCGGACGGCCAGGGATAACATTGCCAACCTGGTGATCAACGAGAAATTGGGCGAGGTATTCAGTCAACTGCCATGATGGAACAGGCAAACATGTTTGAACAGGAGGCGGAGCAGCCCCTGGCTGCCCGGATGCGTCCGAGGGATCTGGATGAATTTGTCGGACAGCAGCATCTCCTGGGGCCGGGAAAGATTCTGCGGCGGCTGATCGAGGAGGACCGGATTACCTCCATGATCTTCTGGGGCCCGCCCGGTGTGGGGAAAACCACACTGGCCAGAATCATTGCCAGCCGGACCCGGGCCTCCTTTGCGGATTTTTCCGCCGTTACCGGCGGAATCCGGGAGGCGCGTGCCGTCATGGAACGGGCAGAGGAGGGGCGCCGGTTCGGCGAGCGGACCATTCTTTTCGTCGATGAGATTCACCGGTTCAACAAGGCACAGCAGGATGCCTTTCTGCCTTACGTGGAGAAGGGGAGCATCATCCTGATCGGGGCGACCACGGAAAATCCGTCCTTTGAGATTAACGGGGCGCTTCTTTCCCGGTGCAAGGTCTTTGTCCTGCGGGCGCTGGAACCGGAGGATATCCGGGTGATGCTTGAGCGTACCCTCCGGGATCCCCGGGGCTTTGGCAACATGAAAGTGGATCTGGCACCGGATGTTCTCCGTCAGATCGCCGTCTTTGCCAACGGGGATGCGCGTATGGCCCTTGGAACACTGGAAATGGCGGTTCTCAACGGGCACATTGCAGCGGATGGGACGGTCACGGTGCCGGCGGAGATCCTCTCTCAGATTACCTCCAAAAAATCGCTTCTGTACGATAAGAACGGGGAGGAGCACTACAACATCATCTCCGCTCTGCATAAATCCATGCGCAATTCGGACCCGGATGCGGCGGTGTACTGGCTGGCGCGGATGCTGGAGGCGGGGGAGGATCCCCTGTATGTGGCCCGCCGCCTGGTGCGCTTTGCCAGTGAGGATGTCGGTCTGGCGGATCCCCGGGCGATTGAACAGGCGGTGGCCTGCTATCAGGCGTGTCATTTTCTCGGAATGCCCGAGTGTTCCGTCCATCTGACACAGGCGGTTGTCTATCTGTCCCTGTCACCCAAATCCAATTCGCTCTACATGGCTTATGAGAGTGCCAGAAAAGACGCAGAAACCCGTCTGGCAGAGCCGGTTCCGCTGCAGATCCGTAATGCGCCGACGAAGCTGACGGACAGCCTCGGGTATGGAAAAGGGTATGTGTATGCGCATGACACCCGGGAAAAGCTGAGCGCCATGCACTGCCTGCCGGAGGACCTCATGGACCGGGTCTATTACCAGCCGACAACACAGGGACTGGAGAGCCGGTATGCGCAGCGGCTGACGGAGATCCGGGAGTGGAAAAAAGCCCATGACAAGTGATTGGGCAGCAGCCGACAGATAACCGGGCCTGCTGCATCGCGGCACTCCGGCAAAGTGAAAGGCTTAAACGGTGGCGGGGCCGAAAGGCCGGACTGCCCAATGTCCGGCGAAGGAACGACGTGTTTTTTGGGAGAAAATAACCTTGAAATACTGCAGGGGGATGGCTATAATAGTCACTTGCTGTTAGGAGGTTATTTTAACCATGGAAATGAAAATCTTTTTGTCGGTTTCAATAGCGCTGTTTGCGGGCCTGATGCTGACCCGTGTTTTTAAAAAGCTGGGTTTCAATTTTCCGGATGTCACGGCATTTCTGATCGCCGGTCTGATCATCGGGCCGTACGGAATCGGGCAGCTTGGGCTGACCGGTGTGGGATTCTCCAGCTATACGGATGTTCAGTCCGTAAGCATCATCAATGAGACGGCCCTGGGCTTTATCGCTTTTGCCATCGGCTCAGAGTTCCTGCTGAGCGAACTGAAACATACCGGGAAGACGGCCACGGTCATCGGCATCTTTCAGGCGGTGATCGCCTCCGCGATCGTTGACGTGGTCCTGATCGCCCTCCATTTTATCCTGGGCGAGGAAGTACTGTCGCTGCGTGTGGCTATCGTGCTTGGCGCTATCGCCTCGGCAACGGCGCCCGCCGCAACCCTGATGGTTGTCCGCCAGTATAAGGCGGATGGCCCGCTGACCCGTCTCCTGCTCCCGATTGTCGCGCTGGATGACGCGGTGGGCCTGATCGTTTTCTCCGTTTCCTTCGGAATTGCCCAGGCCATGAAAGTGGGCAATCTGGATGTGATTTCCATCATTGTCAATCCGATTCTTGAAATCGTCTTTTCCCTGCTCCTGGGCGGCGGTCTTGGACTGATTCTCTCGAAGATTGAGAAACTGTTCTATTCCAACTCACACCGTCTCTCCATGACCAGTTCCTTTGTGCTGATGACCATTGCGCTGTCCTATCTGCGCATTCCGGTGGGCCCGGCGGAGATTTCCTTCTCCACGCTGCTGGTGTGTATGATGCTGGGCACCGTTTTCTGCAACACCAGCGAATATTCGGCAGACATTATGAGACGTGCGGAGAAATGGACGGCGCCGCTGAATGCCACCTTCTTCGTTCTGAGCGGTGCGGCACTGGATCTGAGCGTGTTCGGTCAGCCGGTCTATGTGCTGATTGGCATCGCCTATATTCTTTCCCGTTCGATGGGCAAGTACATGGGCGCCCGCTGGAGCGCACAGGCCATGCATTGTGATCACAATGTCGTTAAGTACCTGGGCATCACCCTCCTGCCGCAGGCAGGTGTGGCTCTGGGGATGGTGAATCAGGCCTCCGTCCTTGGCGGACAGGATGCCTCCATTATCCGGAACGTGACGCTGTTTGGCGTCCTGATCTACGAACTGGTCGGTCCGCTGCTTACCCGTAACGCACTTCGTGATGCCGGTGAAATCGCTCCGATTCCGGAACATAAGAAGGACAGAGAAAGGTTCCAGACCAGTGCCCGTTAAGACCCCCGATGCCGGGGAAACCGGCCTTGATGGCTGCAGGCAGTGTCCCGCAGCCTTTTTAGCGACAGGAATACCTGTCTGGTGGCCATTCTGTCCCGGATCAACTGTTTGAGGTGAGAGCAAGATGAAAATTCTTTCGGTTGCCGTGCCGTGCTATAACTCCGAGGCGTACATGCGCCATGCCATAGAGAGCCTCCTTCCCGGCGGCGAGGACGTGGAGATCCTGATAGTGGATGACGGGTCCACGGACGGGACGGCCGGAATTGCGGATGAGTATGAGGCGAAATACCCCGGCATGGTCAGAACGCTTCACAAGGAGAACGGGGGACACGGGGATGCGGTCATGCACGGTCTCAGGCATGCCACGGGGATGTATTTCCGGGTGTTGGATTCGGATGACTGGCTCGATTCCGAGGTGCTGCTGGCAATGATCCGGCTGCTGCGGACGCTTCCGAAACCGGTGGATCTGTTCATCACGGACTTTGTGTATGACAAAGTCGGGGTCGCCCGGAAACATGTCATGCAGTACGCCAATGCGTTGCCGGTAGGACGTGTGTTTTCCTGGGAGGAGATGCACAATCTCCGCGTCGGACAGTATATCCTGATGCACTCAGCCACGTATCGCCGGGAGATGCTGCTTGAGTGCGGGCTCAGTCTGCCCAAACATACGTTCTATGTGGACAACCTGTATGTCTACGTCCCCATGCGGTTCGTCCGGCACATGTACTATATGCACGACACCCTTTATCACTATTACATCGGGCGGGAGGATCAGTCGGTGCATGAGGATGTGATGATCCGGCGGCTCGACCAGCAGATGCTGGTGAACCGCCTTATGGTGGATGCGGTGGACGTGCTTTCCGTCCCTGAACCGCACTGCCGGAGGTACTTGTACAGTTATCTCGAGATCATCACGGCCATTTCCTCCATCATGGCGATTCTCTCCCGAAATCCGGAGAATCTCGCCAAACGGGATGCGCTCTGGGCGTATATTCAGGAGAAGAATCCCCCGCTTTACCGCAAACTGGCGAATGCACTTATCGGGCGGATTGTCCGTTCCAGGTCCGGCATCGGCATGGCGCTGGCCAGGTTTCTCTACCGCTTTGCAGATAAGGTCGTCGGGTTCAACTGAGCCCGGATTCGGGACTGCGTTCGTGGTTCCGACTGTCACGGGACGGGTGCTGCCCGAAACAGCCTGTAACCGGCAGTGTTATTGGGGCCGGTCGGATATGGGAGATGTTTCGCTTCTGTGTCCGTCTGTTTTGCGATTTTATACTGCAGGTTTATTTACAGATCCGAAAAACCGTGATATAGTACACCCATCACGAAGGGGAATGCCCGGAAAGGAAAAGCCATGACCACCATACGTTTTGCATTGTCAGAGAAAAGGTCCGAACATCTGTCCAGCCTGCAGCAGGATGGTCTTATTTCGCGTACATATGAGGCAATGGAAAACATACGGAGGGTCCCGGTCTGATCTGACTGTTACAGGACATTTAACCGTCTGCCTTATATGTGCAGACGGTTTTTTCTATATACCAGAGGAGAAGGAAGTGAAAGAAAATGATGGAAATCAGAGGCAGCGTCAGTACGGCAATCTGCTATGCCAAAGTGATTGAAGAGGGGGCCGTGGAGCAGATCCGACGGATGTGCGACAGCCCGTTTACAGAAGGAAGCCGCATCCGCATCATGCCGGATGTGCATGCCGGTCTGGGGTGCACGATAGGGACGACCATGACGGTCAGGGGCAGAGCAGTCCCCAACGTGGTGGGCGTGGATATCGGCTGCGGCATGTACACGGTGCGCCTTGGCAGAGGGGAAATCGATCTCGGGCAGATGGACGTGGCAGCCCATTCGATTCCCTCCGGCATGAATGTGTGGGAGGGGCGCAGGGAGCGTTTTGACCTGAATGATCTGCGCTGCTTCCGGTATCTGCGGGATACCCGGCGCCTTGAGCGCAGCCTTGGCACACTGGGCGGCGGAAATCACTTTATTGAGATTGACCGGGGCGCAGATGATACAAAGTATCTGGTGATCCACTCCGGCTCCCGGAACCTGGGCAAACAGGTGGCGGAATACTACCAGCGACTGGCGGTTGAGCTGAATCAGGGAAAGGCGGAATACTTTGCCCGACGGGATGCGCTGATTGCTGAATACAAGGCCAGCGGCCGCCGCGATGAAATTGAACGCGCACTGAAGGCGCTGCGCTGGACCCCACAGGAGATGACCGTGCCGGAGGATCTGTGCGATTTATCCGGCGAGGCGCTGCAGGACTATCTTCATGACGTGGAAAAGTGTCAGCGCTTTGCCCGCCGCAGCCGCGAGATCATGGCAGAGATCATTCTGAAACATCTCGGGGCAGAGGCGGAGGATGCTTTCCATACGGTGCACAACTACATTGATACCGGGGAGATGATCCTGCGGAAAGGGGCCATTGCAGCCCATAAGGGAGAGCGCGTCCTGATTCCCATCAATATGCGGGATGGCAGCATTCTCGCCGTTGGCAAGGGGAATGAGGAGTGGAACTGCTCCGCACCGCACGGTGCCGGTCGCCTTTTGTCGCGATCGGCGGCACGGGAACAGCTGAGTATGGAGGAGTACCGGCGGGTCATGGCGGGCATTTACTCGACCTCCGTCAGTGAGGCCACACTGGATGAGGCCCCCATGGCCTATAAATCGGCAGAGGACATCCTGGATGTGATCGGGGAGACCGTGGATGTCCTTGAGATACTGAAACCCATCTACAACTTTAAGGCAGGCTGAGCCGGCACTGTTCCGGCCTCGGCCGGAACAGGAGCGTAAATGAAATGAATCGAATCCCGGTCATCGACATGACCGCAACAGGAATCAACATTACCCGAATGAGAAAAATGGCCGGAATGACCGTGAAGGATCTCCAGGACATTTTCGGCTTCAGCACACCTCAGGCCATTTACAAGTGGCAGCGCGGTGTGGCACTGCCCACGGTGGACAATCTTGCCGTGCTTGCGGCGGTGTTCGATGTCCGGATTGATGACATTCTGATCTTTCAGGGAGAGACCCGCTGCCAGACCCTGATTTCCGCCTGAACCTTCAGGAATGGCCCTGAAGGACAGAGGAAAGCTTCACACACAGGCACTTGCCGGAGAGCACCCCGAGGGAGGAGACTTTCCGGCATTTTCTGTATAGGTACGATGAGGACTGCCCTGACTTCTGTGCGTATTCATTGCAATTGTGGGCACATTCTGTTAAACTTTGTGCATCTTTTCAGATTGCCGGCAGAGATGCGGGAGCAGGTCAGGGCCGGAAATGGCAGGTGTCGCAGTGGGAAAGCAGAAAACACATTCGATAACAGGAAAAATCGGGCAGCGGTTCAGACAGGTGAGGGAACGGGCGAATCAGAGCAGGCTGAGGTCAGTACGGGAGCAGATTGTGTTCCTCTATTTCCTGATTCTGTTCATTGCCGTTTCCGTTTATCTGGACAGGGACAGTGCGCTGCCGTACAGGGGAGAGAGCACCTCCATGCAAAGCGGCTGGGTGATGGCGGACGGGGAGATACAGGACATTGGAAAGCTTCCCGCCGGAACGCTGGATCTTCGGCGGGACCTGAGCGGGATTTCCCTGAACGGCCGGTCGCTGTGCCTGAGGAGCATTGACACAGTCTTTGACGTGTTTGCCGGCGACACGCGCATTTACAGCTATCATCCGCCCATTCCCAAACGCCTGGGGGCGTCGTACGGCATGTATGTCCACACCATCCCGATTCCCGAGGGCACGACGACCCTTGAGCTGCATCTGGAACCGGTCTTCCCGGAGGTGCCCGCGGCGCTCTCTGATGTGGTGATCGAGGACGGTGGCGCTTATATGGGGAGGCTGTTTCGGAGAAATCTGTGGGCGCTCGGCTTTTCCATGATCATTCTCCTGGTGGGCATCTTCTTCCTGATCATCGGGCTGTTCGGGAAAATCCTGATGAACACCGCCGGACTGGACTTTGTGTCGTTCGGAATACTCTGTATCCTGACCGGCTTTGCCGGCTTCAACGATACCGTGCTGCTTCAGGTCCTGACCGGGCATCCGTCCCTGATCCGCGTCATTACGTACATCTGCCTGATGTTCATGCCGTACCCGGCCATGTCCTTTTTTGCCGGGGCCACCGGTCAGGGCAGATCTGTGCTGGTACCGGTGTCGCTGATTCTGGGACTGGCGAATTTTGCCGTCCAGGTTCTCCTGACCCACACGGGAATTTCGGACTACTACTACATGGTGTACATCAGCCACGGCCTGATTATTCTTACCTTTGCCGGAATCGGGTACCTGCTGCACCGGGCGATTCGCCGGCATACCCTCCAGCGGGAGCTGATGCAGGTCCTTGCAGTCGGGCTTTCGGCCTGTACGGTGGGTGCAGTCGTGGATATTGTCCGGTATTACATTCTGCAGAGCCACGGCTCGGCCGGCTTCACGCGCGTGACGGTCCTGATCTTCACGCTCATCATGGGCATGTACCTGTTCCGTGAACAGACTCGTGCACTCCGGCGGAAGCATGAGGAGAACGCCACCTTTATCCGGGAAATCACGACGGCTTTTGCCCGGGTCATTGATATGAAGGACCGGAACACCAACGGTCATTCCTTCCGTGTGGCCCGATATACGGCAATGTTGGCCGAAGAGCTGGGGTGCGATCCGGAGACGGTGGACCGGTACTACCGCATCGCCCTCCTGCATGATGTGGGGAAAATCGGCATTCCGAAAGCCGTCCTGAAAAAGCCGGGCAGACTGACGGAGGAGGAGTACCGGATCATTCAGTCACACACCACCAAGGGATATGATCTCCTGAAAGACATCAGCATCATGCCGGAACTGGCCACCGGTGCGCTGTATCACCACGAGCGCCCGGACGGGCTCGGCTATCCCCAGCATCTGAAAGGGAATGAGATTCCCCGGGTGGCGCAGATTATCGCGGTGGCGGACTGTTTTGATTCCATGTATTCGGACCGCCCGTACCGGGCCCGCATGAATTACGAGAAAGCCGTCTCCATTATCCGGGAGGGCGCCGGCACGCAGCTGACAGCGGATGTGGTGGATGCCTTCCTGCGTCTGGCGGAAAAAGGAAAGTTCCGTGCACCGGATGATCACGGCGGCGGAACAACGGAGAATATCGATAATATCCCGGCCGGACATTCGTAATCTGCAAAGAAACCGCTCCTGAAAGCAGGGGCGGTTTCTTTGCAGGATTCCTGTGGAGCCGGTAACTGCCGTGTGTGCCAAACTTTTCATCCTCCAGGGCATCTTCGGCCGTTTATTTCCGGGCGAAAGTGTTCTGTGTATGTTTGCTATGCCCCTGAGAACAGCCTGTCTGCGTTTCCCAAAAAGCTCCGGGGAAAATCCCGGAGATGAAAGAATTCCCTGTATCTGTTACTGTTTCGCCGTGTCTGTTCATGCCCGGAATACCCAGCCATATCTGAGTCGGCCGCTGGTACAGCGCCGGACCGTCATCGCTTTCTGCGTACCCACAGCTGACGTGGCTTCGTCCAGACTGGACGCAGATTATCCACCACACATCAACGGGGCCTGATTCAGGCGCGTCGGTATTAGAATGACCGACCGTCACCCTTCGGGATTCTTCGCGGGATCGTTTCTCTCCTCTGCACCCGTACAGATGCTTTTCACCAGATTGTGAATATGAGCTGTGGTCTCTTTATTTTCCTTCATTAATTTCTGATTCTCCGCTTCCA
>JAFUBF010000324.1 GCA_017460325.1 Clostridia bacterium
TACTTTTATACCACATAAAAACGTTGGTGTACAGAGTTTGTGGATTTCCAAACTTTATGCACACCAACTTCATTCCACTTGGTTCACGCAATTTGTAGTAAAAGCCTTTATTTTGGCTCACTCAATCTTTGGCGGTACACACAATTCACCGATGATTCCGTTATGACCATAGCGGTGGCAGAGGCGCTGCTGGATGCCGCCGGGAAGACAGATGCCGAAATCAGGGCAGCGCTGGTGTCCTCCATGCGCAGGTGGGGCAGGCGATATCCGAATGCCGGGTACGGCGGATATTTCTACGAATGGCTGAGAGATAAAAATCCGAAGCCATACGGCAGTTACGGAAACGGATCGGCCATGCGCGTATCCTCCGTGGGCTGGCTCTGTGAAACGCTTGAGGAGACCCGAAGAGTGGCAAGGCTGACGGCAGAGGTAACTCACAATCACCCGGAGGGAATCAAAGGCGCGGAGGCAACGGCAAGCGTCATTTTCCTGGCCCGGACCGGACACGGGAAAGAGGAGATCAGGGACTATATCACCCGGGAGTTCAGCTATGATCTGTCCCGTTCCTGCGATGAAATCCGGCCGACCTATCACCATGTGGAGAGTTGCCAGAAGACGGTGCCGGAGGCTATTACAGCGTTCATGGAAGGTGCAGATTTCGAAGATGTGATTCGGACGGCGGTTTCCCTCGGCGGAGACTGTGATACTCTGACCTGCATTGCCGGAGGAATGGCAGAGGCCTTTTACGGGATCCCGGAAAAGATGGTGCGTGAGTGCCGGAAACGCCTGCCGAAGGACATGAGGGCGGTGATTGACCGGTTTTAGAAAAGCAGGCTGTCAGGGAAATCGGAGTTTCACGATTTCTTTCTGGACGGAAACGAGCGGATTGAGCAGGCCATTCGTGCTTTTCATGCAGGGGCCACAAAAGAACGGCTGTCCGATGTGTTGGAGGCGATCCGGCAGCGAATGCATGAGGAGGGGCATTTCATGATTCCGGTTACATCGGCTCAGATCGGTGAAGAATTCACCTTTCGTACGGTTCAGTCAAAAGACGGAAAAGCATGGTCGGTGGTATTCACCTCTCCCGCAGAGTATGAGAAAGGGCCATCCAGCAGTATTATTTCCAACTTCATCGATGCCACATTCAGGCTCTGCCTGGAATCGGAGAGCCCCGGGTTTATCATCAATCCGTGGGGGGAATCGTTTACCCTGACCAGGGAACTGATCGACATGATCATCAAGGCGGATGGTGGTGTGGAATATGCCATTCCGGATGACACTATCACACCGGAATTGCTGAAGGACGGATCGTTTCTGAAGAGGGCGACTGTGATCTGCAACCGGAATCCCACCCAGATGAATCTGATCAGGCTGATGAAAATCCTGCGGGACAGCTGGATCTGGATTCCCTGCAATGCCGTCATGAGTGATGCGGACAACGCAGCAGTGGAAAAGATGATCCGGGAGGCGGAGCGAAGCGGGGGACTCGATACCCTTATCGGGACAACGATGACCAATCAGGACAATATCCGCATGATCCCGGATATCCTGCAAAAGGGAGAGGAGTTTTTCTTCCCTGTCTTTACCACCGCAGAGGAAATGGGCCGATACGGACAGGACTTTTCAAAGGTGGAAAGGCATTTCCTGGAGGCCATCCATCTTGCCTGCAACAATGAGAAAAAAGTCCGGGGAATTGTAATTAACGCCTTTACCGATCCCTGCATTGTACCGCTCGACCTGCTTGAGATGATCGAGGAAATGCCCTCCGCTCTGGAAACGAAAGATTCACAGCGCTGAACACGATGAGCTGAAGAGCGCCCCTGCACGGATGAAGTTCGGAACATCACCGGCAGCAACCTGAGCGCCATCTTTCACACGGCCGGATCGGAGTCCGGACGCCTGGTACAGACGGGTGATTTCTCCTGTGCGTTTCGGTTCGTTTCGAACGGCCACAAACATATTCCTGGACTTCCTTAGGCTGTCGATTTCTTCTTCCGTAAGCCCTGCCTCCGCGTACAGGTCATGGATACGCTGATACGCTCTGCTGACAGGTTCTGAGCCATAATAACTGTCATGCTCGGCGGTGAACAGGTATAGCGGCGTCCGGGCAACGACCAGCGGCTGGGGATCGCCATCCCACTGGGAAGAGACGAACAGCGCCGCCGTGTAAAACTCCGGCTTCAGCTCCATCACGCGGGAGAGGGTTTCTCCGCCGCCGGAGTAGCCGGTAATGAACACCCGATCCGGATCGATGTTGTATTCCGACAGGAAGAACTCCGTCAGGGCCACTGCCTGCCGGGCGGAGGTCTCGCCCCAGTCGTTCAGCTGCGCGGCAACCACGATCATGTCGTCCACGTAGTTCCGGGATTCAAAGGGAAGGTATTCCCAGCGCAGGTCTTCCCCGACGCCCTGGAAATACAGTCCTTCCCAGCCCGGCAGGGCGATATGCAAAGCATACGGTTTGCTGCCGTCGTAGTCATCCGGAACATAGAGATTGTAGTGGCAGGTTCCGGCTTCCGATTTAAAGACCTGATCCATCCGGAACTCCTGGGTATTTTCAGCTGCAGCTGAAGCCCCCATGGACAGGGTCATCAGAAGGGCTATGGCAAGAATCATGGACTTGTTCATGTTTTTTCGCCGTCCTTTTCACCGGAGGGAATCCAGCCATCCCGTGAACTCTTCCGCCGCGCTTTCGTTATCCTGCATGGCGCTGATGGAAGTCTCCGCAACCACGTTCACATTCGGCTGAAGCTCAGCCAGCATTTCAAGCACTTCATAGTTCCGGCTGCCGCGATTGATGCTGAAATACAGCAGCTGTTTGCCGGACAAGTCTGCCCGCTGGAAGAAGTTGATGACAGGCTGAGGCATTCCATACCACCAGATGGCAGAGCCGAAGTAAATTGTATCCACGTCGGACAGATCCGGCAGGTCTTCAGCAAAAGTGAACTGCACATCGTTTTCTTTATCTTCCAGCGCTTTCCCGGCCATCTCGTCAAACCAGGAAGCATAGACTTCCTGAATATGAAGCGGATAGACATCAGCGCCGGTACGCTCCCTGAGCAGATCCACCATCACCAGCAGATTGCTGCGATCCCGGATGCCGGGTCCCTCCGCAATGCTGGCAGAACTGATGGCATCCACATCCAGCCCTTCGGTATTGATGTTTTCGCTGTAGTCAAAGTAAATGATCAGGGATTTTCCACCTTCCTCGGCCAGTCCGACGCTGATAGAAGCCATCAGAGAGAGCAGAAGCAGAATGGCTATCATCTTCTTCATCCTGGAGTACCTCCTGACAATTCGGTCAATCAATGGATCAGCATTCCCGTGACCCTGAAAATATTGTAAGGGACGAAAGCAGGAAAGTACATTACAAATAGTTGATATCAGTATTGGGCACACGAATACTGGATAAAAAAAGACAGAAATCGCATAATCTCTGTCATCTGGACCCGGAAGAAAAAAAGACACCTTGTTATACTCAGTGAAAGTAGTATATTTGAAACCCGGTTTCAAAGGGGTTTCAGGGTTTCACTTGAAACCGGGTTTCACAGGCCGGGAACGCCTTATTTCAAGGGCTTTTGAGTCCTGTTGGAAGTACATGCTTTTCTTGCACGAAGCTACCGTGTGCGGAGATAATCTGATATGCTCTGTTTTCAGGGGGTATGCATATTGCCGAAAATGCCCTGAAAGCCTTATGGCATAAGGATTCTCAGAAAAGAGGATGAATAAACGGGAAAGGAAGCATACGGGTGTTCAATCCGGAAAACTGCTGTCATTTCGTTAGGATGATATTGCACCCAGCGCAGGGGGGTTCAGTCTGCATCCCCTTTTTTGTAAACAGAATGAGCGGACAAGCCGTTCACATTCATATACTGCAAATGATCTCTTTTTGCTATGAACGAAATGCCTGGTGGGCACAGTGGACGGGTTGCCTGCATGGGTGTGAACGAATAGCCGGGAATCGGTGTAAACGAAATGACCGACTGGATAAGTTTCCAGCCGGTCCGCTTTTTATGATAGGCTGAGCGTCTTGACGTATTTGAACTGAATGATATCACCAGGCGCGGTTTCCGTATAGGCATCCTCCTGATGCATGATTTCAACGATCTCTGCTTTCGGGAGATTTCCAAACCGCTGGATAATGGCATCCATTACTTCTTTATCTTCCGGATTAAGGAATGGATAATCCCTGTTCTCTGTAGATAGGAACTTATAACCTGTACCATCACCCATATCAATTTCTTCGCAGTTAATCGTGCTGAGATCGACAATGGATTCATACGCTACCGGAACCGCTCCCATCGGCAGGGCACAGTATACCATGCCGGAAATGGCGTGCCCTCTGCGCTTATAGGAGAGGGCATCCGCATACCAGAGCAGCTTCATCAGCTTAACCCGGTAGAGGCTGGTTACCTTGGCAGAGTTGGCATAGTAATGGATCATGTCTACAACAACATCCAGTGAAAACGACGCATTGCCTGTGTATTCCAGATTATGCTGATAGCGAGCGTACTTTGCCATGATTGCGCTCTTAAGGTACAGATCATGATCCTGTTCGAACAGAGCAGTACCTGCTTCTCTGTATTTTGCATAGGAAGCCGGGGAGAGAGAAGCTTTTGATGTATCAAGCAGCTTCAGGAACCATTCAGGATCTGACGCCAGTTTTCTGAGAATCGTATCATGCGCAATGTCCTGCACCTGATGGCTCTCATACCGGGTGATCGTTTTTGCTCCCCAGCCGAGAAGCAGACAGAGATCGCTTTGGCTGATCCCGTAACGTGCGCGGATTGCAGCAATCTGATCTGATGTCAGCAGGCCGGAGGCAACACGGTAAGCGTTTTTCATGGCAATGTCGTTGGACGAAATCTGCTGCTCATCCGCATAGGTTTCATCCGCTTTGTCGCAATAGAAGTACTCGGCATCATATTCGACAGGAACACCTTTGAAGACGTTGCTCTCCCTGATCAATACGGTCTGAACATCATGCTCTTCCATGCAGCTGGTGCACAGCTTCCTCACTTTATTCAAAATTTTCATGCTCATCCACCTCCTCACTGCTTTCTGTAGGGGAACATGTCGGGCGTAAAGGGAATCGTGGCGTAGTGGAAGGACATCACAAATGCCGTATGGTTTCCATACTCCGAAAGCAGTTCCACTCTGATCTTGATATACACATCGCCTTTACCGTCGTAGACCTTCCCGAATTCCCGCATCTCGCTTCTCTTGGGGAACCGCAGATCCTTGACCGTCTGCATGTATTCTTCGACAGTCAGTTTCTGAAGCTCGCGTTTCAGCGCTGTAACCGGACTCTCATCCGGGAATAAGTCTGCTACCGTAAATCGATTCGTATACCGTTGATCCCTGTGCTGATCGACCAGACGCTCCTCCTGGAAGGTGAGCTTCGCGCCATGCTCCAATGCATACTTCAAATCCTGCAAATAGGCACGTACATCCAGTTCGCTTTCAATTCGGGCTCTTGTTTCAGGCACGGTTGCTTTCCTCCAAATCAGTTGGTATCAACTGATACCATTATATTCTCGAACAGGTTTTTTGTCAACAGATCTGAAAAAAACGCCGCCCGTCAAGCACTTTACCTTGACAGCCGGCAATCCGTTAGCTTTATGAGAAAAATCCGTAACTGTTCAGTAACCCCCTTTATTGACATGGAGGGGCCCTGTCACCACGATGGAAAGCCGCGGGGAATTTCTTTGCACGACAAACTGCAGCAAGCATAAAAACTTGCTGCTCAAATAAACGAGTTAGACACCTGCATTTTTGAAGGGATCACCAAAGAAGCTGCCTGAAATCAGGCAACTGCCTTGGTGGAATCGTCAGCCTCGGCTGCAACATCTGCCTTGGTAGCGTCAGCTCCGGTAGAATCACTTGCTTTTGACGATTCTGGTTCAACGGGCATGCCGTCAGGGAAAAGCAACTGCATCGCAGTTCCATTAAATGCAGCAATAGCCGCATCATAATAGCTGATCTCATGCTTGTGTGCAGTGCTCAGATAGGACCAGATTGCGCAGAAGTTTTCCGCACATTCCAATGTCTGGAAGAAACCGACGCGTCTCCGAACACCGAGCATTCGAAAGCATTGTTCTGCACAGTTGTTGGTGTTATCCCGGATGTCGGATAACACCAACAACCAGGCGGAACGCAGCCTGAGGTTGTTCTCAGTCAAAAGAAGCATTGTTGGCGGCTTTGACACTTATGAAGGGGCGGATAATTTTGCACTGATATGGTCCTACATCGCTTCCGCAAGGAAACGCAAATTCAGTGCATATGAGGCAATTCTCTCTGCTCTCGAAGGAAATGCTGTCGAGTTCCTGTTTGATAAGGAGGAAATCTCAATGCTTGATGAAGTCATTCCGAAGCTTTCGGATATCAACAGGAACCAGTTCCTGAAAGACCGGGAGGCTGACTGGGCTGAACTCCACAAGGCCAGAGAAGAGGCTCAGAAAAAGCTGAAGCGTGCCGATGAGGCAAAGGCTGCTGCTGAACAGGCTGCCGAGAAAGCAAAAACTGAAATGAACCGGCAAGCTGATTCTAAAAAAGCAGAGAAACGGGCACAGCGTGCAGCAGATGCTGCCCAAAAGGCTCAGGCAACAGCCGCCAAGAAGGCCGTCGCTGCTCAAAAGGCACAGGAAAGGGCTGATACGTTGGAGGAGTTTGTTCGTTTCCAAGCCAAGGCTGCCCTGTATTTCCTCGATATTGAGGACTTTGAGTGGGACTTTGACGAGGCAATGTCTGCGTAACCAAGGGACATCTATGCCCATCCGTCTTTACGATAATTAGGTGATAATTGCAGTGACTTGTACTGCATTTGTCACCTTTTTGTCATTCCACTCAATTTGTGGGACTTTACGCTTACTGAAATGTATGAATAGAATGTATCAGTCCTGGTTCTCTCTATCCATGTCAAAGAGCAACGATCTCTCCATCTGAGGAAATTTTTACCATTGTTCCGTCGCTGATTTTGTATGCTTCGCCCCGCAGTTCTTCCCGGCCGCCGTCAATCAGCAGATAACTTCCGTCGGGAATGGCGTAAAAGGTTCTCCCTTTGCTATCTGGAAAGGTAATCGGACGAGACAGATCGGTGGAACGGATGTCCCCGGCGTAGGACTTCAGGAGGACATTTCGAATAAAACGCTCCGTGTCCGAGTCCGAGAGTTCCTCCTCCAGCGAAAAATCGGGCGTATCCGGGGCGAAGGGAAAGGCTTCGCCTGCTGCGGTAAGGGAGATCACGACATTCCCCAGGGTTTTGCGCACGGTGAGTCTTAACCGGGAATTGTCTCTGCTGTGTTCAATCAGCCGGACAGCGGATTCCTCCACCGCAAGCAGTGTTTTTGCCCGGACCTGCGGGTCCATGCGATAGCCGGAGACGGCTTTTTCCAGTGTCTTTATGATCCCGGGAATCTCCCCGGCGTCTGCATTAAATTCCCACCCGGCCATTTATTCAGTTCCTTTCTTTTTCCGGGAAAAGGCAGAAAGCCCGGGACGTTTCAGCTGTTTCCGGGGAAACAGCTGAAAATTCGGTGGGACATCTCGCCTGGAAAGCTTTCCTGTGGTACACGGTGACTGTCGGGACACGCGGGGCTATGTTTTGTCGCTGTAATAGATCTTCCGGTCCAGCAGATTTTCGCTGCTTGCCACGATGACGGTGGAGGCCACGTCGCCAAGGCAGTTGCTGGCTGTATCACTCATATCGATCAGGGGATAAATACCCATCATCAGGGTGACCGCCTCCAGGGGGACGTTGAGCTGAGGCAGGATCATGCTCATCCCGACCATCAGGCCGCCGGGGATGCCGGGCATGCCCAGGGAAATGATGATGATGGTGAGGGCGACCTGGAACAGCTGTGTACCGGTCGGAACGATGCCAAACACATGCGCAAGGGAAAGGGCCAGAACGGAAAAATCGACGCAGAGCCCGTCCATGTTGATGGTCGCGCCCAGCGGGATGGACAGGGCATATACCTTTCTTGAGACCCCCAGTTTTTTCCCGCAGGCATCCATATTCAGCGAAATGGAAGCGTTGGAGGAGGACAGGCTGAATACCTGCAGCATGGTGCCAAAGTATTTTCTCAGAAGGACGAGAGGATTGAGGTGCCCCAGGACGGCCACCAGGATGCAGTAAATCACCATCATGATGAACAGACCAAGCAGTGTCGTGCCGGCGATGGACAGGACTGACAGGAGGGCATCCGCCCCCGTGGAGAGCACGGTGGAGAGCATGGAGCAGAATACCAGCAGTGGTACCAGCTTCACAAACAGCGTCATGATGTACATGAAGATTTCGTTAAGGGAATCAACAAGGGCCAGTACATTTTTGCCCTTCTCGCCCACGGCATTCACTGCAATGCCCACGAGAATCGCCAGAAAGATCAGCTGCAGCATCTCGTTTTCCACAAAAGGCCTCAGGAAATTGTCAGGAACGATTCCCACCAGCGTGTCCAGGAGAGAGATGGGGGCCGCTTTTGCCGCCGTTACGCCCAGACTGGCAGGTAAATGTCCGGCGAGGCTGGGATCGCCGGGTCGGATCAGCAGGAAAAGGCCGATTCCGACGCAGACGGCGATGACCGAGGTCATCACGTACATGAAAAGGATCTTTCCCCCGATCCGGCCGACATCTTTAAGGTTTGTAAACTGCGTGATGCTGCCGACGATGGACAGGAAGACGATGGGGGCGACCAGCATTTTCATGCCGTTCATCACAATAGTCTGGAAGCGGGTCAGAATGGTACTGGTGAGCCAGGTATTAACGGAAACGGGACATGTGCTGCGCATGATAAACCCGACGAGCAGCGCCAGCGCCAGGGCGGTCAGGGTCTGGTAGAGAAAGAATCTGGGGGACCGGGTGGTCAGAATCCGGACCGAGTTTCGGCCGTTTTTATGTTTGTAACGGATGTTCCTGGCGTAGGAATTCAGGATGACATTCCGGATAAAGTTTTCCGTGTCAGATCCGGAGAGATCCTCATCCAGCGAATACGCGGAGGTATCCATGGTAAAGGGAAAGGCCTCGCCTGCCGCGGAAAGGGAAACCGTGACATCCCCCAGGGCTCTGCGTACGGTGAGCCTTATCCGCGCATCCTTTTTGCTGTGTTCAATCAGCCGGACGGCGGATTCCTCCGCTGCAAGCAGTGTTTTTGCCTGGATCTGCGGGTCCATGCGGTAGCCGGAGATGGCTTTTTCCAGTGTCTTTATGATCTGAGGAATTTCCATAATCTGTGCGTTAAAATCCCACTTAGCCATTTAATCAGATTCCTTTCGTTCCAAAGGGCCCGGGCTGTTTCAGCTGTTTCCGGGGAAACGACTGAAACCTCCGGTGGGACCTGCCTCGTATGAGACACATTCCTGTGACATGATGAAATGGGGCACTCAGGGACTACTTTTTGTCGCTGTAATAGACCTTCCGGTCCAGCATTTTTTCGCTGCTGGCCACGATGACGGTGGTGGAAACGTCGCCGAGACAGTTGCTCACCGTCTCGTTCATATCGATCAGGACGTAAACACCCATCACCAGGGCAATGGCATCCAGGGGCACATTGATCTGAGGCAGGAGCATGTTCAGCCCGATCAGCATGATTCCGGGAATACCGGGCATTCCCATGGAAAGAATGATGATGGTGATGGCGATCTGAACCAGTTCCGAAGCAGTGGGACTCACGCCGAATACATGTGCAAGTGAAAGGGACATAACGGATAAACAGACACAGGTTCCATCCATGTTCAGTGTCGCACCCAGCGGAATGGACAGCGAGTAAATTTTCCTGGCAACACCCAGTTTATCGCAGGCGTCCATATTCAGCGGAATGGAAGCGCTGGAGGAGGAAAGACTGAACACCTGAATCATGGTGCTGAAGTACTTCCTGAGAAGCACGAGGGGATTCAACCGTCCCAAAGCCGCGATCATCAGGCAGTAGATGACCATCATGATAAAGAAACCAAGCAGGATTGTGCAGAAGATGGAGAGGACCGAGGTGAAGGCTTCAATTCCTGTTGACAGCATGGTGGCAAGCATGGAACAGAATACGACCAGCGGCACCATCTTCAAAAATAACTTCATGATGTACATGAAGATCTCGCTGAGCGAATCGAGGAGTGTCAGAACGATTTTGCCCTTCTCGCCCACGGCATTTATGGCGATGCCTGTTATAATGGCCAGAAAGATCAGCTGCAGCATCTGACTTTCCACGAAGGGCCTGAGGAAATTGTCGGGAACGATGCCAACAAACGTGTCAAGGAGGGAAATCCGGCCTGCTTCCACTGCATTTACGGTCGGAGTGGCGGGCAGGAGACGGATAAGACTGGGATTACCGGGCTTGATCAGCAGGAAAATGCCGATACCGACACAGACGGCGATCACGGAGGTAATCGCGTACAGGAGAAGGATCTTTCCTCCGATTCTGCCGATATCTTTAAGGTTTGAAAACTGTGTGATGCTGCCAACAATGGAAAGGAAGACGAGGGGCGCGACCACCATTTTCAGCCCGTTCAGAAAGACCGTCTGAAAGTTGCGCAGAATGGTATCGGTGATCCAGACGTTAACGGATCTGGGGCAGACGATGGGCATAATGATGCCGCAGATCAGTGCCAGCGCAAGGCCGGCCAGCGTCTGGTAGAGAAAGAATCGGGGCGACCGGGCGGTCAGGATCCGGACGATGTTCCGGCCGTTCTTATGCCTATAGCGGATGTCCCCGGCGTAGGACTTCAGGACGACATTTCGGATGAAGCTCTCCGTATCGGAGCCCGAGAGCTCCTCCTCCAGTGAAAACCCGGAGGTCTCCATGGTAAAGGGAAAAGATTCGCCCGGTGCGGTAAGGGAGATCGCGACATCCCCCAGGGTCCGGCGCACGTCAAGCCTCACCCGGGAATTGTCCCGGCTGTGTTCAATCAGGAGGACAGCGGACTCTTCCACCGCAAGCAGTGTTTTCGCCCGGACCGGCGGGTCCATGCGAAAGCCCGAGATGGCCATCTCCAGTGTCTTCATAATATGGGGGATTTCTTCGTTTTTTGCATCAAATGTCCATTTAGCCATTTGCTCTTTCCTTTCTGGGGATAAAGGGCGGAAAGCCGGCCCCTGCCGTATTTTCGCGGGGAACTGTCCAATGTACAGGGGCAGACTGCCTGTGCAGGTCTGGCACGGCTCAGGGAGATGTGTCAGGTAACAGTCACAGTCCCGCCTTTACCGGGATGGCCTGAGTGTACCTGTGCAGTTTATCAGAATGCGGGCCGGACTGCAAGAAGCGGGAGGCAGAAACCGGCCCGGTCATGACAGAGCGTTTAGCCGGGCAGTTACTGTCCCGGACGGAACAGCAGGGAGGAACACAGGGAAATCATGAAGTCGTAAACCCCGTGCAGGAGGATCAGGGAAAGCAGGGTGCAGTGCTTTACCTTCTGCCTCAGCAGGCAGAACAGGATGCCGAGGAGGGTGGTCATCAGTACCTGCACAGCATTTCCATGAAAGATGTGAAAGAAACCGAACAGAACGGAGGATCCGAGGATGGCCATCCGTTCACTGCGGAAAATGTCCCTTATCTGCAGATAGAGGAAGCCCCGGAATACGATCTCCTCCACCGCACCGACGGCCACGATGCAGTAGACCAGTTCAAAGGCAAACTGCCAGAATCGGGTGTACCGGCAGCCGTTGTCCACGAGGGCCCCCAGTCCCAGGCAGCAGGGGACAAGAATGTACAGGGTGGCCACAAGCATGCCGCCTCCGATCCCGATGGCACACTGCAATCCGGGCCTTTCCCCGGAAAAGCCCAGCATTTCCGGCCGGACATGACGCATCAGGATAAGGGGAACTGCGGCGATCAGCCAGTAGGAAACGATCATGGAGAGCATTCGTCCCGTGAGCGGCAGGGACATCAGGACATGCCGGTTGAACCAGATGACCAGGGAGCATCCTGCCAGAGCCCCCAGATACCCGATGATGAGCGTAACAGGTCTTTTCTGCATTTTTCCTCCTTCTTCGGCGTTGCGCTGGCTTTCGGCACCGCGCGACTGACAGGGAACAGACTTTGACTGACCGGTGCAGCCTGGGCCCACTCCTCCGGCAAAGCCTGTATGTCCAAACCGGCTCATTCTGCCTGTCAGCGCCGGGATGCCCGGAAGAGGCAGAACTTCCGAATGACAACGGGACACATCCGTGATACAATCATCCCGTGCCCGTTGCAATCTGCAGTCGGAAAGGGAATGACACAAAGATGGAAAACAGACAGTACTTCGATACGGACAACCTGATAACCACCTATTTCAGACAGTCGCTGCCTGTGGTCTTCAGCATGATGATTACGGTGATTTACAACCTGGCGGACACCTGGTTTATTGCAAGGACCAATAATGCCATGCTGGTGGCCGGGGTTTCCCTGTGCTCGCCTCTGTTTATGCTCCTGATGGCGATTGGAAACATCTTCGGCCAAGGCGGCAGTTCCCTGATTGCCCGCATGCTTGGACGCGGGGAACGGGAAGGCGTGGCAAGGGTCAGTGCCGGCTGCTTCTATGCCGCCATCCTGGTGGGCGTGGTGGTTGCCTTTCCTCTGGTGCTGTTCCGGGAGCCGGTTCTGAAACTGTTCGGCGCCAGTGCGGAAACGCTGCCCCATGCCATGGAGTATTACACCGTTCTGGCCGTTTCCGCACCGGCGTGCATCCTGTCGTTCATCCATTCCAATCTGCTGAGAAGCGAGGGACTGTCGGTCCAGTCCGTGATCGGCATGATTGCCGGTTCACTGCTGAACATTGTGCTGGACCCGATCCTGATCAGCGGTCTTGGATGGGGTGCCCGGGGCGCGGCCGTCGCCACGGTGCTGGGTTACCTCCTGACGGACGTCCTGTACATCTTCATAGTCCGCAGGAAGAGTCAGTGTCTTTCCATGAATCCGGCAAAGGCGCGGCTCAGCGGGGAGGAAGTCCGGCAGATCCTCGGCGTCGGCACCGCGGCGGCGATTACCAACATTGCCTCTGCGGTCTGTGTGGTGTTTATGAACAAGTTCCTGGCACCGTACGGGGATGACCGGATTGCAGCCCTGGGGATTGCCTCACGCATTATCACGATTGTGCAGCTGGTGCTGGTCGGCTTTTCCTTTGGCGGCATTCCTCTGTTCGGCTTCCTCTACGGGGCGGGGGATACGGAAAAACTGAAACGGATACTGCGGTTTTGCACCCTGTTTCTGTGCGGAACGGCGCTCCTGTTTTCCGTTGTGCTCTGCCTTCTGGCAACGCCGGCCATCCGTCTGTTTATCGATCATGCCGGCATCATCGCAGAGGGCACCCGCATTCTGCGCTGGCAGGTTTCCGGGATGGTGTTCTGCGCCATTGTCCTCCTGTTTACCTGCCTGTTCCAGGCCCTGGGAAAAGCGCCGCAGGCACTCATCATGTCGGTAAGCCGGCAGGGCGTCCTGTTCATCCTGGTTTTTATCATTGCAACGACCGTGGCAGGCTATAACGGCTTTCTGGCCGCGCAGCTGATCTCAGACCTGCTCAGTGCAGTGCTTGCTCTCCTGGTTTACCGAACCATTGCCCGCGGATAACAGGTTTTATCCACGTCTGTCTTTTGAAACGGACAAAGAGGGTTGCGCCAAAAAGGCAACCCGGAAGGGTTCCCCATTTGGCTCTTTCCCCAAACCCAAAACCGAAGCGTCTTCCGGAAAACCGGGAGGGATAGAATGTTACCCGATGCGGATGATACTGACGGAGTGGGCGGGGAGTGCAATTTCTATCTCATGGTCATGCAGCCCCAGGTCCTGCCGCGTGACCTTTACGCCGGTGCAGTTGACGTCGTTAAAGGCATCCTTACTTTCACCGTTCAGTGTCAGCACGGTTAAAGAGGTGGGCCGGTCAAGAGGAATGGAGAGGGCGTGAGGCCGGTCCGGATCCCGGTTCACGGCGGCAATGGCGATTCCCGGATGATCTGAAAAGGTGGTAGCCAGAAGGTCGAGACAGTCAACCGTACGTTCGCCGCCCAGCTTATGCGGGACAACCATGGTGGGTACAGGCCCTGTAAAAAGGTCGATAACCGTGTCACCCAGGTGATTTACATACAGGTCGAACACATGGTATGTACTGCGCAGGACAATCCCTCCGTCCCAGCTGTAGATGCAGCCACGGGTGTTCAGGATGGGGGCAAAATTGGCCATTCCCACCACATCGCAGTGACGGTGCAGGGCATTCAGAAAACAGGCGGTGAAGACCGCGTCGGCCATGGTGTAGAGGGTATTGTCATCGTTTTTATCCCGGGGTGTCAGAAAACTGTCCCTGCCAACGCCCTGCTGTATGGTGTGAACGTTTGGATGATGCCAGGAACGCAGATTCCATTCATCAAAGGCAATCCGGATTTTTCCCTCCAGACGAAGGGCGGCCAGCATGCCCCGGACCTCACGGATGCTGTGATCCATCTGATCAGTGAAGGCCATACACTGTTCATACGTGGCGGGATTCTGTGTTTCGGGCATCATATCCCAGTATTCATGGATGGAGATCCAGTCAAGGAACGGGCCGGCGTGCTGCAGGAGATTGAGGTTCCAGGCAGGATCGGAAAGGGCAGCGGCGGAAAGCTGGATGGTGGGGTCCACGTGTTTCATCATCTTGGCGGATTCACGGACCAGATGTCCCCATTCGGAGGCAGACTTTGCACCGATTTCCCAGTGACTGTAGTTTTCGTTGCCAATGGACCAGTACCTGACGCCATAGGGCTGCAGGTGTCCGTTTTCGATGCGGTCCCTGGCCCACTGACCCTCTGTCTCCAGATTGCAGTATTCCACCCAGTCACTCATTTCCTCGGCAGTGCCGGTTCCGGCATTGGTGCAGATATAGGGCTCGCATCCCAGCTTTCGGCACAGCCGGAGGTACTCATCCGTGCCGAAGGTGTTCGGATCCTCAACGCGCAACGCCTTGTCAAAAGAGGGACGGCGCCGGTTGCCGACAGCATCCTTCCAGTGATAGGAGGAGACAAAGCACCCGCCCGGCCAGCGCAGGATGGGGATCTGAATGCGGCGTATGGCCTCAAGGATGTCCGTACGGAATCCGTCCTCATCCGAGAGAGGATGACCCGGCTGAAACAGGCCGCCGTAGATCTGACGGTGGAAGTGCTCAATAAAGTGCCCGTAAAGCATTTTACTGCGTGTGCCCAGTACACGGGCGGGATTCAACTCAATGCGCAGCGCCATGAAAAATACTCCTTTCCTGTTGCCTTGGCTTTCGGCACCGTATGATTGATATGGAACAAGATTTGACAAACCGGTGCAGCCTTTGCCCACTCCTTTCCTGTTGCCTTGGCTTTCGGCACCGTATGATTGATATTGAACAAGATTTGACAAACCGGTGCAGCCTTTGCCCACTCCTTTCCTGTTGCCTGGGATTTCAGCATCGTATGATTGCAGCGGGATCAAATTTGACA
>JAFUBF010000325.1 GCA_017460325.1 Clostridia bacterium
CAACCAGCCGGTTGAAAAATATGAGCAGATGGGCTTTACAGCGGTCGAGCCGGGGGAGGATTTCCCGTTCTGAGGAATCCAGTTGACGCATTTCAAAAAGTCAGTTGACACCCTGGTTGACAGGGAAAACCTATATCCTGCAAGGCTTCTTCCTCCTCTGTCAACTACTCAACTGTCAACTGAAGAAAAAAAGAAAAACACATAATGGGGTCTGATGAGCACCCCGAAAAAAGGTTGCTGGCCCAGTTGACAGGGCCGGTTGACGCTCACGCCGAAACCGGTCTGCTGACACTGAAAGCATTCTATTGCCTGGAAGCTGCCATTTTGAGCAGCTTCTTTTTACATCTGTCACCAAATCATCAATTGGAAAGGAAAAAGATATGTGTTACAATGAAATGGGTATTGAGCCCGTGAACCTTGACAATGAAATACTCGCGTTATCATCTGTGCAGATGCCTCGCGAAATGACGACTGAAAACGGCTGTCATGTATCCCTGTGTTTCCGAAATGAGGAAGATCCCAATATTCATCGTGAAATTGCCCGGATGCTGATTGCCGCCTTCAAGAAAAGGAGAAGCAGTGAGCATGAAACGAGTGCTTTGTCTGTACAGAGTTTCAACCAAAGGGCAGGTTGACAGGATCACAGATGATATCCCCATGCAGCGTCGTGAATGCATGGATTTCATTGCCAGAATGGATGACTGGACATTCTACGACGAGCGGGTGGAGAAAGGCGTATCCGGCTACAAGGTTTCCGCTGAAAATCGTGACGCGATCCTTGATATTCGTGCCCTGGCCGAAAAAAAGAAATTTGATGTTCTGCTGGTTTTCATGTTTGACCGTCTTGGCCGTCGTGAAGACGAGACGCCTTTCCTGGTGGAATGGTTCATTGATCATGGGATCGAGGTCTGGAGCACCCGGGAAGGACAGCAGAAAATAGAGAGCCGCAGCGATAAGCTGATCAACTACATTCGGTTCTGGCAGGCCGGCGGCGAAAGCGAAAAGACCTCCATGCGGGTCAAGGCAGCGCACACACAGATGACCTCAGATGGTCTGTGGCGCGGCGGCATTGCCCCCTATGGCTACAAGCTGGTGCTGAACGGCAGAATCGGCAAGAAAAACCGTCAGCTCTATGATCTGGAGATTGACGAGGTGAAAGGACCGATTGTCAGAGAAGTCTTTGATCTGATCGTCAATGAGGGATACGGAACGCTTCGGGCAGCCAACTATCTGAACGAGAAATATCCTGATCCTGACAAGGTCTGGACTCCGCAGACGATCCGGAATATGATCCGAAACCCGATGTATACGGGACGGTTTCATATGAATGATACGCTGTCAGAGCCGATTGAAAAGCTTCGCATCATCTCCGATGAGACATCCCAGTTCGCTCAGTATGTACTGGGGCAGCACATTCCCCGCAAATACTTCAGTCAACGGCAGGCGGAAGATGAGGCTCTCCCGGAGGAAGCCAAAACCAAGACCAGTGTTTACGGCGCATCCCGTCTTTCCGGCATCCTGTATTGCGCGCACTGCGGCTGCAAGCTGGTCGGGACCTACTGCACCAAGCAGAGAAAGAATGGCGCGTATCATCGCCCGATCTATCGCTGCTATAACGGCAGTGTGAAGGCGAAGCACTGCGATGGGCAGACGGTCTATTCCGCAGCCAAGATCGAAGCCGCCGTCCTCGAGGTCGTACACCAGTATTTCAGGAATATCACCAAAACGGTAAGCGGCGTATGGGAGGAACAAGCCAGAATCCAGCTCAAAAGCAAAATTGCTTACCAGCTGAAATCTGCGAGAGCAGAGCGGGAAAAACTGGTTGCGCAGGAAGAACGGCTCCGGCAGGAAGTCATGCGTTCCATCATGGGCGAAAGCGACTTTGACACAGAGTTGCTGAAAGAGATGCTTGAGAAGATCAAAGCAGATCTTGCCGCATGTGAGGCGCGCCTCGTCGAACTGGAGGATGAGAAGGGTGCGGAAGAATCCCGCATGAAATATCTGGCCACGCAGTATGAGCTGATCAACGACTGGGCAGCGGAATTTGATGCCGCAGACAATGATACAAAGAAGATGATCCTGGCCCGACTGATTGAAAAGATTACTGTGGACAAGGATTATCACCTGAACATCACCTTCTATGTGGCAGCTGATTCCTTCCGGACGCAGATCGCTCAGGAGAAGCCTCTGATCCAGATCGATGAAGCGGAACGCTGCATCCCGGCAATCGCTGTATAAAACAAAAAGAATTCGGCCAACGCGAGATAACACTCATGTTGGCCGAGTTTTTTCTTTTCAGAACAAAAAAAGGGGTGCGGTATAGATGCTTCGATTCTATCGAAGTTGCTAACACCCCACACAACCAGGCAGAAGCCCAAAATGGGAGTGCAGAACGCTGAACTCGTTAGCGCGCGACATTCGCATTGTCGAGGTCAGGGGTTCGACTCCCCTATGCTCCACTTCCTCAGGGCCAGGTTGTTACCTGGCCCTGATATTTTTTTCGGGAAAACCCAATAACAAAAGAATGATTTCCACATCCACAGAAAACCACCGGGAATAAAACCGGCCTGTGTATACCAGAAAAGTTTACGATACCGGCGCACCCTCGTTGCCATGAATCTTCATGAACGCCTCACGTTCAAGCGCATATTCCTTCCGTTTCTCTTCGCGCTCTTTTCGCAGGCGCTCCTCGTTTACGCGCATGTCATGATGTGACCAGCCTTTGAGGACACTCAGAATCCGAAAGTATTCATCGAAGAAAGAGTAATTGTATTCTTCTTCCATACCAAATCCGTCCTCATCCGCCCCGGAGTCCCCCACATGTTTTTCACCTGTGTATGCACTGTCAGATTTTGACCAGCGGAGTACAGCCCCATCTGCCTTATACACATCAAGCAGACCCATACGCAAAGAGTCAATCTCGCCGGGGTAATAGAAAATGTTTGGAGTGAATTGGTTAATCCACGGCTTGGTGCTGGCCACATGTATTGATGAATCACCGATTATCGCCGGGTCATTTTTGCCGCATCCACCAAAGAATGCCACCTTTCTGATGTCGGGGGCATCTTCAACCTTCGCTTTCGCATCCTCATCACCAAAGTCGGCAAGTCGGCACAGCCAGAATCCATATGCACGGATGCAAAAGCAGTCGTCCTCATTTTCCGTCAGGAATTCATCCCATGCTGCCTGACCGTTTTCCCCACAGGTAAGGTATCGCTGAAGTTGCTCTTTGCCCTCGTCTGTGATCATGGATTCAAAATGCTGCATCATTTTGCGCATAGATGGCATATGTCCCATGGAGCACCAGTCTGACAGGACCTCAAAGTCTGCCGGATCCATGCCAAGACCGGCGGAATGCTGTTCGATCATTTCAACCATACGTCCCTTATGGGTATTCGGACCTCTCCAGGATTCGTCATGGGATGCCTGTACAGTCTCTCTCTGCGAATTAACCTCCTGTATCGGCTCCTTTGGCTGAGTCGGATGCTCCGCAGACACAGTCGACGGATGATCATTGGTAGACTGTTCGGTTGGCGTTTGGTCGGACACTGATACTGTACCGGACGGTCTGGAGAACCATTTGCGAAGGCATTCCATGATCATAATTGTGTTCACCTTCTTCTCATATTGGATCCCACAGGGATTATCCTCCGAAATAATGTGCAACCTCTTCTCAACCCATCTGTATGCTTTTGGATTTTCGGCTTCCCTGTGCTCCACCCGGACGGGCAGTGGCAGAGTTCCCCTTATACCGGTATTTTTCTGAAGCGATTCTTTGCAATCAGCCCTCATACGGGCGGTGGGATACATTCAGAAAGAATGTCGGAGTTATCCGTTTATGGCCCTGATAAATGCGTTCGCCGCCTTCCGCATGGAATCTATCTGGTCAGAAAGGGCTCTGATCTCTTTTCTCAGTTCCTGATTCTCTTTCCTTTGCGTCTCCAGTTCTGCAAGTGCCTGTTCATATTTCCCCTTATAATAGGCATTGCCTGATGGATTCGCAGCATCAGGCTCGTTTCTTTTGGCCTTACGTCCCGGCTTTCCCGAGCTCTGTACGAATTCCCCGGTAACAGGGTCCTCGTAACCGATGTACTTCCGTATCGGTCTTGACTGTTTGGCCACAGGATCATAATGGGACGTGCTTTCGTACAGGCTCACCCGACCCGTCTTCTTATTTACGTAACGAACGACAGACATTTTGCCTCCCTGCATTTATGCTTGTACTCCAGTCGGAATTCAAGGCACCTGAAAAGCCGGATCGAGCCGGCACTGTTCATGGGAAAGACTGAAATACGGGCTGATCGTGGACTGTAAGTGGCGAAAAGACCGGTTGATAGAGTGCTCTGCACCGGTTTGTCAAATCGTGTCCCCTGTCAATCCTGCAGTGCTGAAAGCCAAAGTGACATCAAAGGGGGGCGACTTTCCTTCGTGAGGGGTTCGTCCCTTCCGCTCCGAAAAAGTGATTTCAGTTACGGGCTTATGGTAACGGATTTTCGGTATTCCTGCAAGCTTTTTGTATTTTTCAATTTCATACAGTACCTGATGATAAGGAAAGCTGCATCAGCAGAACTGTAGTGGGGATCGATATTGTCCTCCTGTCTCTGTGCTGCATCCGCAGTCTCCAGAATAGATCAGGCGACTTCACCCGGTGCTCCGAAGACTGGAGTAACGGAAATATGTCCCCTGGCCGTCATACAGTGCCGCAAACCAATGCACAATTACAGGAGGAAGATCATGTCGAAACAAAACGTGTACGATGACAGGACGTTTTTTGAGAACTACCGGAAAAACAGGAATCAGGCGGTCAATTTCAATGACTGCATTGAATCGCCAATCCTGTTTTCCATGCTGCCAGACCTTCAGGGAAAGTCTGTTCTGGATATCGGCTGCGGTATGGGGCAGCATGCGAAACAATATTCCGAGATGGGTGCAGCCTCTGTTCTGGGAACGGATATCTCAGAGAAGATGCTGAGCTATGCCCGGGAACACAACAGTGCGAAGAACATCACCTATCTGCATCTTGCCATGGAACAGCTCGAAGTACTCGACCGAAAGTTTGACCTGATTACAAGTTCGCTGGTGTTTGACTATGTTGAAGATTTCGACGGGCTGATGGTGAAGATCCGCAATCTGATGAACGACGATGCTAAATTGGTGTTCAGTTTGTCCCACCCGATCGTCACAGCGTGGGACGGCGTCTACGACAGATACACCCGCACGGAGACCGGTGAGCGCCTGTATGCCAATCTCAGGAACTATTGCATGGAAGGGCTTCGGAAGGTTGACTGGGTTGTGAACGGGTATGAGTATTACCACAGAACCGTTTCCAGTCTGATCAACGGGTTAATCAGCGCCGGGCTTGTGATTGAGGAATGCCAGGAAGCGTATTGCTCGGAGGAACTGAGAACGCAGTATCCCGCTCTCTTTGGCGGGACCATGCATCGGCCGGAATTCATCTTTTTCAGATGCAGAAAAGCCTGTTCAGACCGTTTCGGCAAGCATTCATCCGTGAAGGAGAAAAGCGACGCCCGGTCCGACTGAGCAAGCGTTATTGACCGGCCGCTTCTTTCCCGGTAAACAGCTCCATATCAATGCAGTTCCATGTGCCGATGGACATCTCACATTCTCGCTGCTTATACGCCCTGAATCCCACAGCTTCATAACAGTGTCTTGCGCTCTCGTTGTTCTCAAATACCCCCAATTCAACCCTTGATGCCGAAAAGTGATCGACGGCGTACCGGATCCCCTCCCGGATCATTTCCTTTCCGAACCCCTTCCCTCGCTGTTCGGGATTCAGAATGACAAAGCCAAAGCGGACAGAACAGTCCTCTCTGCCCTCAAGGCGCCTGATGAAAAAATGCCCGATTACCCGGCCCTCTTCATTGACCGCCGTGAGCGGGTAGAAACAGCCTGCCTCAACAAACTCTTTATACTTCTCCAGAAGGAAATCCCCGGTGAGCGGATACCGGTTGATTCTGTCTGCCGACCATTTATACAGTTCTTCCTCCGACCGGATCCATCCGGCGATGATCGGTGCATCCTCTTTTCTGAAATCTCTCAGTTTCAACTGACATACCCCCTTCCTGTACCCTCTTTCACGGTTCCACTGTCCTCGTCTGGCCGTACTGCATATTCTGCCTGGCAATCCAGTCCGCAACGGGACTATCGTGGCCATGGGCCAGAATATCCTCAATCACCTCACGTCTGGCCAGAATTTTCCGGATGGTCTGACTTTCCAGGCGATTGAGGAAGTCGGCCGGATCTACCTGTGACAACCGACGAATTTCCTTCAGGATTTCGGTATCCCTTCGTTTCCTTTCGGCTTCGCTTCTGGGATATCCCTGACCGAACGGCTCGGAAAACAGTTTTTCGATGGTCCGTTCCAGATTTTCGCTCCCCGTCCAGGTATATTCCTCGCCCAGAGGCAGGGAAACCGCATTCCCGTTGTTGATCTGGGCGAACAGCCACGCATCCATCGGTGTCGGTGCATAACCGCACAGAACCCCCGGAAAGCTGTTGCATGCCAGCATCATTCCCTGTCCCGAGGAACAGCCCGTAACGACAAAATCAACGGCTCCGCCTGTGAGCAGCAGACCGACCAGCAGAGAAACTTCGACATAACTGTATCCATCATGCTCCTCCGGCCAGCAGCCGAAGTTAACGATTTCCGACCCGGCAGCATACTTTTGAACCGCACAGAACAGTAAGCTGTTTTTATTTGCCTGTGAGCTTGCCTGGATGACACCAATTCTCATCTCTGTTACCCTTTTCCTGTTGTCCACCGCCGAAACGGCTGAACGCCTCATTCCTTTACGGAACTTCCCGGCCCTTTGCAGGGAGTTGTATGCTTTTCCATATCCGTTTTCCTGTCGGAATCCGGATCGGCAGGAAAGAATCGTCCATTGGCCCTGCAACCTCTTTCCTTCTCGTATAATCCGATTCTGTCCATATCCCGGCATTCCCGGTCTGTCATTCCCCTTCGGGCCGGTCCAGATCTTTCTCGTAACAGAGATAATGGTGATCGTACAGATCACATTCCCCGACAACATGGAAGCCGAAATGTGCATAGGTGTGGACAGCCGGGAGATTTTCTCTGATCACCAGAATATGTACACTTCTGTATCCCTTTTCTTTCAGCACGCCCAGAATGTGGGACACCATCCTCCGGGCGATCCCTCGGTTCTGGGAGGCAGGGCTGACCGCCAGCCGTGCATATTCCCCGCCCGGCCTGAGTTCCGGATTCCAGCAGTCCAGTTTTTCCACGTCA
>JAFUBF010000004.1 GCA_017460325.1 Clostridia bacterium
AGGACACCGGCCACAATTCCCGTACTCAGGACCAGCAGCAGAAGAACCATCAGAAACGCCCGGAATCTGCGCTGGCGTCTTCTGGCTGCCTTTTTTGATCTTTTTTTCTTTGCCATGATTTCCCCCTCAATCCATCAGGAAAGAGGCTCCTCAGGTATGCGAAATCCCTCCAGTCGGCACTCCTCTCCGCTGACCGTCACCTGATAGGAAAAGAGGCGTTCCTGTTCATAAAGCCGTCTGAACGGCTGACCAAGGGACCTGGGATAAAAAACCACCAGTCGTCCGTTCCTTTTCCCGATCCGCATGGCTTCTCTCAGCGTGCCGCGAAGATCTTCCTCCTGAATGGAGAAGTTTCCCTTCGGCGCCAGAGCGACAAAGACCGCGTCCATTGTTCCCGCTTCAAGCCCGGTACATCCCGGTGTACCGGAAAGGATCCGGACCGTGCCGTATCCCTTTGCCGCACCGCTTTTCAGATGTCCGGCCAGGACCGCTCCAACCGAAGCTGCCCCCTGCGCCCTTAGGGCATCCGGGAGATTCGGACCGGTCAGCCCGAGAATCACGGTCTGTCCGCCCTGCGGCCTCGCAAGTGCAGCCATGGTCTCACACAGATCCCGGCGAAGCGGGTCCTCATTCTTCTGTCCTTCCTTCTTGTTCATCCGCCAGAGAAAGTACAGCGCCTCCTGCCGGAGGTTTACCCACAGCTCCACCTGCGGCCGTTCTCTGGCCACCAGCATGCCGGTCTGTTCACAGATGCTCTTTTCCAGCATGGCCACGTAACGCATGTCCCCGGCACTGGGCTGTCCGTCCACAGCGGTTACAATCCGGAACCGCATGCCGGCAATGGATTCAAAGTCAAACCGGTCCAGCCAGCTGTCCGTCGCACTGAGCCGCCGCAGGGCAGCATTCAGGTCCTTTTCCGGTCGCATTTCGCACAGAATCTGGTAGGTTCTCTGCATACAGGAAAGATGCGGTTCACGGACAGAACGGTAGACCGCTGCGCCTTTCAGCATCCTCGGCACGGAGATGCCCCCGGTCTTATGCAGTATGCCCTCTACCGGGTCCTCCAGCCCGTTCAGAAATGTGGAATAGTATTCTTTCTTCATCAGTATAATCTTCGCTTCCTGTTTTTCCGGTGATACCGGTGACGGTCTATATAATTGTTCCGATACTCAAAAAGGGTACGATAGTACGAATCTCCGTAATTATACAGCTGACCGGAACGGATCATATGCATCATGCGCGGAACGGAGCACCAGCGGACCTCCGATACCTCCTCCTCCTGGAGGATGAAATCAGATTCCTGAAGGTCCACGTAAATGCTGTACACGCTGAAAAACGAAATCGTCCTGCGCATCTTGAACACCAGATGCATTTCCTCCGGCCGGGCCTCAACCCCCAGTTCCTCATGCAGTTCCCGGATGGCTGCCGTCAGGGGGTCCTCCCCACTGATCGCCGAGCCACCGGTGGCAGCCCATATTCCCGGCTTCCACTGCACATTTTCCGCGCGTTTCTGAATGAGAAACGAACCGGAGTGGTTAATCGGCCAGATATGAACGCCAATATGATACAGACCCTGGGGGATTTCCTCTCCTCTCACCAGTTTCTGTTTCATCATCCTGCCGTCTGCGTCATACAGATCCCAGATTTCCGGCATACCGTTTCCTCCTCCACCGATTTTGCATCCGGGGATGCTGGGTTATCGCAGCTCCGCTGCCATGTGGCCAACCCCCTCCTCTCCGGCCGTGTTCCCGGCAATCACAGATAAGGGGGGCGGATCGAAGAACTGCTGTTCTCCTTTACCCGTCAGCGCACCAGCGCCTCTGCCATATGCGCGATTTCCTCACGGTTTTTGGCGTTCATCGCCGAACGGAGCGTCACTGTCTCCGGGAGAATTTCCATTCCCTTCATGGTCTCAAGAACCGCACGCATGTGCTTGCCCGCCATGGGCGCCCAGGAGCCGTTTTCAATCAGCCCTACGGTCCTTCCCTGAAGGTTTTTGGCCTTGATCGTGTTCAGGAACTGCTCCATCGCCGGTGCGTAGGCCCCGTCATACGTCGTGGCAG
>JAFUBF010000326.1 GCA_017460325.1 Clostridia bacterium
GGGAAGGGTAAATGAGAGTACAACTTGGAAAAATTCTTACTCAAGCGTGTGAAGGAAAGTATATTGACCATCCTGAACGCGAAAAATATATAACAGTTTTGCTTTATGGAAGAGGTGTAAAGGAACGTACTATCAATGAAGGCAAGATACCTGTGCAGTTTAATGCCTGGGTTGCACATACCGGACAACTAATCTATTCGAGAATTAATGCCGAAAATGGGGCTTATGCGATTGTACCTCATTATCTTGACGGAGCTGTAGTATCAAAAGATTTTCCTCTTTATTGGATAGATACATCACAAGTCTTACCTGATTATTTGTTTTATTCTCTGACATCTGATGCATTTGTAAAAAAGGCTCAAAAAAACAGTGTCGGCGCAACAATGCGGAGACTGAAAGAGCCAGTATTTGAAAACATGGAGATAAATCTTCCTACGATAGAAGAACAAGAGCGTATTGTAAGTCAAATATAGCGAACAATATCAGTAATTCAAGGCTATCAGTCTCACCTTACTAAACTTGATCAGCTCATCAAAGCCCGATTTGTCGAGATGTTTGGGGATATGCTTACCAATCCCATGAATTGGTCTGAACAAAAGCTGGAAGCTATTGCAGATGTTATATCCGGAATTACAAAAGGAAGAAAGCTTCAGACAACAGAGTTATTTGAAGTGCCTTACATGGCGGTATCCAATGTAAAAGACGGATACATTGATTGGACTACTGTGAAAACCATTGCTGCTTCACGGACGGAAATTGATCAATATCGCCTTATGCCAGATGATGTATTGATGACTGAAGGCGGTGATCCCGACAAGCTTGGACGTGGTGCGATAATTCATGAACCACCAAAGGACTGCATTCATCAGAATCACATTTTTCGAGTGAGGTTGGATCAGAAGCAAGTTTTACCATTGTTCATGGAACAGTATTTACAGCATCAACGAGCGAAGAGATACTTTTTAGGATGCGCAAAACAAACAACAGGAATTGCGAGCATTAATATGACACAACTTCGTGCTTTGCCAGTACTCACACCCCCGATTGCGAGACAGAAGGAATTCGCTTCTTTCGTCTCGCATGTCGATAAATCAAAAGATGTCGTGCAGAAAGCCTTGAATGAAGCACAGCTGCTGTTGGATAGTCTCATGCAGAAATACTTTGGTTGATGAAGACAAATTGCTTCAGACATAGAGGCATAAAAGGGTGACCAAGACGGAAAATGCCTGTCGTTACGCCAACACTGGCGTCAACAGGCAAGATGGTTATACGGAACAGTTTATACAGGTTAGGTTGATAAACAACCTAACGAATCGGGATTATTTGGGGGAGTTATGGATATTAAGGGGATAGACAATCTGGGACTGGATCGTGTATTGAAGCGCGGAAGCGGCGAAATCATCGAAGAACAGGAGGATGCTTTACTGATTCGGGATCGTGTTAGCGGTGCTTACATGCTGGCGTGCGAGGACACGGAGGTCGGCCTTCAGCTTCTTGACAGGCATATCGGAAAGGACTGCGATATGCTGTTTGTTTCAAATTATGCTTTGGGTCTGGAAGCGTTCAGAAGATACGGCTTTTCCGGGAAGAATGAGTGTTACCAGGTTGCGTATTATGGAGAAAAACCAACTCCGGATCCCAGACTGTCTGTCAGGACAGCGGATGAACGGGATCTTCCTGTACTGGTTGAAAACTACCATCTGGTCGGCCCTGAAGAACTTAAAAAGGATGTGAAAAGGGGAGCTGTTTGGCTCGGATACAGTCAGAATCAGTTGGTTGGCTTTATCGGAGAGCATGCGGAAGGAAGTATGGGAATGCTGTTTATTTTCCCGGAATACAGGCAAATGGGATTTGGGGGTGCACTTGAGTCGCATCTCATCGCCAGAACCATGGAAAGAGGTTTTGTCCCGTTTGCACAGGTGGTAAAAGAGAACCGTGCGTCGTTGGAACTGCAAAGGAAGCTGGGTATGTCGATATCGGAGAACCTGGTTGTGTGGATGTGGAGATAGCAGAATATGGTGGGAATGAACCATACAGCTTCGGATAACATTCATCTTACAGCTATACCGGTGCATGGAGGACTGAAGGAATATGGTGAAATCAGAAAGCTGATGGACGGCGCGTTCCCGAAGGATGAACAGACACCCATGTGGATGCTCCGTCTGTCAGCAATCAGAAAGAATGTCGATTTCCTTGCCTACTATGATGGGAATGAATTCTGCGGTATTTCCTATACCATGAACAGTGATGCTCTGGTGTTCATTCTGTACCTGGCAGTCCGTGATTCGGTTCGTCAAAAAGGTTACGGCTCGGCCATTCTCCAAAGCCTGAAACAACGGTATCCGAACAAACCGCTTGCATTGAACATTGAACCGCTCTGCTCGGATTCCGTCAACTATGACCAGCGGGTAAAGCGGTACGGATTCTACGCGAAAAATGGATTTGTGGATACGCGGTACCAACTGTCCGATAGGAGTTGCACGTATCAGGTTCTAGCTACAACAGAGCAGTTCTCGATTACGGATTATGTATCGGCGATAAAGCGACTGTCCCTTGGGCTTTACTCCATGCGCGTTCAGAAGCAGGACGAATAGGCGACATCCTCTGGTGAGCATTGTCATGCATTTCGGTTGCTCTAATCGGATCGAGTGGCCGTGGGAGAATACCGGCCGGAACACAGCGGGGCTCCCGCTGGAGTATGAGTGCTGGGGACAGATAAGGTGGGAAAGAAATGATTGAAAAATGCAGGATGGATCACATTGAACGCTACGGTGAAATCTACGCGGCTGCTTTTGCCGGTGAGCCGTGGAATGATCCGTGGAAGACGGAGGACGCCGTCATTCACGTCCGGGAACTGATGGAATCAAAGCAGGCATACGGGCTCGAATATGTTGAAGATGGGCAGGTTGTGGGGTTTATCCTCGGTACCTCCATGCTCTTTCACTACGGGCGGACGTTTGAGATTAATGATCTCGCGGTCGATCCGGCCTTTCAGCGGCGCGGAATCGCCAGACGGCTCCTTGAACGCTGCCTGACGGATCTCAGGGCACAGGGCATCGTCGGTGTGCACCTGATCACGGCAGGGGAGGGCGTGTTGCCTGCATTTTACGAGAAGATTGGGTTTACGAAAGAGAATGAAGTGATTCTGATGGGGCTCGAACTTTGATGGGCCTGATCGAAAATGACGGGACGGAGGGATGAGGTTGAACCGGAAAGGCATCCTGCTTGGATGGCTGAAAATTGTCTTCGGATTGCTGGTGTTTTCGCTGGGCGTGCATCTGACGATTCATGCAAACCTGGGCCTTGCCCCATGGGACTGTCTTGGGATGGGAATCTCTTTTCATACACCCCTGAATTACGGCCTTGCCATGACGTGCATGAGTGTGATCATTCTGTTCATTGATATTCTGATGAAGGAGAAAATCGGCTTCGGGACCATCATTGATGCCCTTCTGACGGGTAACTTTGTTCAGATGTTCAATGATCTCAGCCTTTTTCCAAAACCCACTGGCATCGTGTCAGGACTTAACGCCATTGTTGCCGGCCTTGCCCTGATGGCTCTCGGACAGTTTTTCTACATGTCGGCGGCACAGTGCTGCGGCCCGAGAGATTCTCTGCTGGTCGGACTGGGAAAGCGGCTTGGCAGACTGCCGATCGGAGCGGTTCAGGTCATCCTCTGGGGAATGGTGCTCCTGGCCGGATGGCTTCTGGGCGGTCCCGTGGGCATCGGAACCATCGTCAGCACATTCGGTTCCGGCATTGTCATGCAGGTGATATACAACTTTCTGAAATTCGAACCCAGGAAGATTGAACATCAGGGTGTCATCGACACGGTGAAGATCCTCCTCGGGGAACAGGAATAGCGGCAGGCAGATTGTCGGCTGCCCGGTGGACGACAGGGATCTTTTCCCGGACACGGGGCAGACACGGCTGAAAAAGGCAGGACAGGATAATGGATGAAAGAAAGAAGATTCCCGCGCCGGCAGCGATAGAGGTGCGCGGCGCGAGGGTACATAATCTCAAAAACATAGATGTGGATATCCCGTTGGGCAGGATTGTGGGCATTGCCGGTGTATCCGGTTCAGGGAAGTCATCCCTGGCACTGGGCGTACTTTATGCGGAGGGGTCCAGGCGGTATCTGGAATCTCTGTCCACTTATACCAGACGCCGCATGACGCAGGCAAGCCGTGCACAGGTGGATGATGTTCGCTACGTTCCGGCGGCGCTTGCGCTGCATCAGCGGCCGGGCGTCCCCGGAATCCGGAGCACATTCGGGACCTCTACTGAACTGCTCAACAGTCTCCGGCTGATGTTTTCCCGCCTTTCCAATTACCGGTGTCCCAACGGACATGTCCAGGAACCGACACTGGATGTGGCGGCGGAACGGGAGATTCGCTGTCCCGTGTGCGGGGAAGTGGTGGAGCCCATTGGCGCGGAGGAGCTGGCCTTTAACAGTTCCGGTGCCTGCAAAACCTGCAGCGGAACCGGGACGGTGCGGACCGTGGACCGGGCGACCCTGATTCCGGATGAGAGCCTGACGATTGAAGGGGGAGCCGTTGCCCCGTGGAACAGCCTGATGTGGTCCCTGATGGTCGATGTCTGTCGGGAGATGGGCGTCAGGACGAATGTTCCCTTCAGGGACCTGACGGATGAGGAAAAGGCCATCGTGTATGATGGCCCCATGGTGAAAAAGCATATCTTCTATATGCCGAAAAACGGCGACAGCACGACGGCGGCGGAACTGGATTTCACCTATTACAGTGCCACGGCAACCGTTCTCAATGCCCTGAGCAAGGTGAAGGACGAAAAGGGCATGAAACGGGTGGAGAAGTTCCTGCGGGAGGACAGATGTCCTGACTGCGGGGGAACAAGGCTCAGTGCCAGAGCCCGCTCCCTGACCATTCGGGGCCTTTCCCTGGATCAGGTATGCACGTTTTCCCTGGCAGAGCTGAGCGAGTGGGTGAAGGGTGTGCCAAGTTCTCTTCCCGAGGCCATGCGCCCCATGGCTACCAATATCTGCGAGGCCTTCCACGATACAGCCAGACGCCTGATCGACCTGGGTCTTTCCTACCTGTCACTGGATCGGGCCGCCTCCACACTTTCCACCGGAGAGCGTCAGAGAACGCAGCTGGCCCGGTCGGTGCGCAACCGGACTACCGGTGTTCTGTATGTCCTGGATGAACCGTCCATTGGGCTGCATCCATCCAATATCGAGGGCCTGACCGGTGTCATGGATGACCTGATCCGGGACGGGAATTCGGTTGTGCTGGTGGATCATGATACGCAGGTGCTGGCCCATGCGGACTACCTGATTGAACTGGGACCGGAGGCAGGTGCGGCCGGCGGCAGGATCATTGCACAGGGTGAAACGGAGCAGGTAAAGGCCTGTCCTGAATCCCGGATCGGTCCGTTTCTTGCTGCGCGTACCGGAACAGGTGTGACTCCTGCAGCAGATGACCGGCATCTGTTTGACCTCGGGACGATTGCCATGTCCACCGGACCGATTCATACCGTAAAACCGCTGGAGGTCCGTTTTCCAAAGGGACGGATGTCTGTGGTGACCGGGGTTTCCGGATCCGGAAAGACGACGATGATCCTGGAGAGCCTGATTCCGGCCGTTGAGGCCAGTTGTGCCAACGCACCGCTTCCGGAGCATGTCCGCCGGATTGAAGCGGAGGGAATTGGGCAGGTCAAGCTGATTGATGCGACCCCCATTGGCATCAATGTCCGGTCCACGGTGGCAACGTATGCCAATGTCCATGATGAGCTCCGGAAGATTTTTGCCAGAACACCGGAGGCCAGGAACAGGGACTGCAAAGCGGGCGATTTCTCATACAATACCGGAAAACTGCGTTGCTCGACCTGCGATGGAACGGGCCAGATTTCCCTTGATGTCCAGTTCCTGCCGGATGTGGACATTCCCTGTCCGGACTGCCGCGGATCCCGTTATGGAAAGGTGGCGTTCCAGATTCACCGGGAGAAAAAAGACGGACAGCGTTATTCACTGCCGGAGCTGATGTCCCTCAGTGTGGATGAAGCGCTTTCCGTCTGTGATGATCTGCCGCTGGTCAGGAGCCGGTTGCAGGTGCTCCACGATGTGGGCCTTGGGTATCTGACCCTGGGGGAGGAAACCCCCGGGCTTTCCGGCGGCGAGGCGCAGCGGCTGAAACTGGCCAGTGAAATGGGGCGGGGGCAGGAGGATACGGTCTTCGTTTTTGATGAACCAACCATTGGCCTGCATCCCCTGGATGTACAGACGCTGCTGAAGGTGTTCCGGCATCTCATTGATCACGGTGCCACGGTGATTGTCATCGAACACGATCTGGACGTCATTCGTTCTGCAGACTATGTGGTGGACATGGGCCCGGGCGGCGGTGACCAGGGTGGTCGCATTGTTGCCTGCGGGACACCGGCGGCGATCCGCCAGAGCGCCGAGAGCGTAACGGGTCGGTATCTCTGACCGGTCAGTGGCCGGAAGCTGCGGGAAGACGGCATTGACCTGCGCAAAGGCCCTGAATAACAGAACCGGGCAGTGCCGATGCACTGCCCGGTTGGTTATCGGTTCTGCGGATGCCCTGGATGTTCAATCCTGGCGCGGAGAGGCAGACGCAGCATGATTGGTCCGCTCTTCAGACTGCTGCGCCCGACATCTGGCCAAACCGGCAGATGTACGCAAAGCGCGTACGCATCTTTGGAGATGGACTGATGCGGTCGGATCTTCCGAAAATGTCTGGTGCCGTTCCAATTCCTACGGGCGCAGGGCACCAGACAGAATTCCTCTGCGAAAAGCGAAGGTGCAAGGATCAGAAGGGAAGCTCCATATCCTCCATATCCTCAACACTCTCAATATTCTCAATATTCTCGACATCTTCCTCATCCGCAATATTCCAGCATATAGACCGTTTCTGCGGCAACAGTCTTGGCTCTTTCTTTATTGGACTTTTTGGCGACATAGTGCGTCGAATAGGCCTTCTCAACGTTCGGATTTCTATATTTGGAGAAGCGGAGCGGATGGCCTTTGTGTTTGTAACTGGTGATGGAAGGACTCCAGTTCCACCTGGCGGCATATACCCGCATGATCCTCAGAATTTCGGCAAGCTTATGCAGGTTCGTTTCACATACAGCTTCCAGAAACGGGATGCGGCCGGCACGCCAGTCGTCATACCGGATTCTTTTCAGGTATCCGATATCCATGAGTACGTCTACCGGCGCGGCATAGCCTCTTTTCCGGCATTGCCGGTTCATGGACTCGTGGATCTTGTTTTCCATGTCTTTCATGGCATGAGCTCCTTGGTTGTTGTTTTGGCATTACACCGAATGACTGATACGGAACACGTTTTGCCAAACCGGTGCAGAGCACCGGGCCCAATCCTTTGACGATGCTTTGGCTTTCGGCACCGAATGACTGATACGGAACGCATTTTGCCAAACCGGTGCAGAGCACCGGGCCCAATCGTACATCCGGTTGTGCGGGAAAGTGGTACGGTTACATTCAAAACGCCCCGAAGGGCTCGGGGCGTTGTTTTTGGCGGTTACTTGCAGTACATCATGATGGTGTCGACAATATCCGACCAGAACCAGGTTACCTGTCCGCGGTCCATAATGCCGAAGACTTCATCATAGCCGTCAAAGGTACCGTTATCCCAGACGATGCAGGTCAGGCCACGCTCATAGGCACGGGCGGTGTAATAGGCGGTGAAATCGAGGCGGTCACGGTGATTGTTTTTGTCCGTGCAGCCGAACTCACCGATGATCACCGGAATGCCCTTCTTGATGAATGTATCATACAGCGCATTGAATGCATCATCAATGACGCCGGTCTGCGAGGTGTCATCCAGATCGAAGAAGTCTGTACCGGATCCGTCCATGGCAAACTCATGGGGAATATAGGCGTGCACGGAAACCATGAGCCGGTCCTCGGCGCTGTCCTTGGGCAGGGTGAAGTTGTTGTATACTGCCGTGTAGGGCGAGGCCGCGTACGCCGGAACCATCAGGTAACGTTTCGCGTTGTTTCCGCCGGAGGCCCGGACCGTATCGACAAAGACCTGGTTCAGTTTGTTGATGCATTCGGTTGCCTCAATGCAGAGGGGATCCAGATACGAGTACTGCCATTCCACGTCTGTTCCCACAAGCCGGGGCTCGTTCAGCCCTTCAAAAATCAGATGCTCATCATAAGCGCCGAAGGCGGCGCAGAGCTGCTTCCAGATGGCGGTCAGATAGGCACTTGACTGGGCATAGTGCGCATTGTCCGGATAAATGTAATCCGTGGAAATATCATGATGGACATTCAGAATGACGTAAAGGCCGGAACGGACAGACCAGTTGACGACCTCATACACCCGCGCCAGCCAGTCCGGATTAATGGTGTACTGGCTGTCAATGATGTGATCATGCCAGCTGACCGGAATCCGGATGCTTTTAAAGCCTGAGCTTCGGACGAACTGGATGATTTCCTCAGTTGCCGGGAACCCGCTCCAGATCGAATCCAGAACGAGATCGTTCTCACCGGCCGTAATCGTCCCGTCTTTGTCATAACATTCAAGGGCATTTCCCAGATCCCAGCCGGGTGACAGGCCCAGACTGAACCGCATTGATTCGTTGGAGGGAACGGACCAGGGTTTAACCTCAAGGACCGGCAGAGAGGTGATGGATACGGTATCCGTGGCCAGTCCGGCCGTGGGAAGAAGGAATAAACTGAGGCAGAGCAGAACAGTCAGAAAAAGCATAGGCCAACTCCTTTACGGGGGACTCCCTGTCATGACGGGGTGCAGAGTCCGGTGATCTTTTGCATCGGGCAGGGGTTCATCAGGAAAAACTGTCTATTTGAGTGGACTCTTTCGGACATTTTACAACAAAAATGACGGAAAAGAAAGAACAAAACCGAGCCGAAGCTGAATTTGAAGGGGCAGCGTGCTGTATTGGCACGAGGTTGCCGGCTTTTGTTCTTGAATTGATTCAGGCATGTGTTGTATAATAGCGGACGATGACGTGGTATTTTCCAGTCAGATTCTGACTGAGAACGATCTATTCGACGGAGGCAGGTATGCAATATCAGGGAATGCAGAAGAACCTCAATCAAAAATGGGCGGGACGTATCCTGAGTACCCGTTCCATGGCGGATGAGTTTCGGAATGATTTCTGGACATTTGCTTTTGCGGAGGGACGCAGTTACTGCCGCGACGAGTCTCAGTGCCGGGATCTCGTCGAAATGATGATGAATGAGTTTGCAGGGGAGTATTCGAGGAACCCTCTCCCCTCGGACATTTATTCTGAGATGATTGTGAAGCTCGGATTGCTGTACGGGAAAACCGGGGGAAAAGAGAAGAAAAATGCCTCTTTTTCCGGGAATGCGTATCCGGACAGTGCCGGCACTTCGTATAACAGAACAGGGTATTCCGGGTATGCGCCTGGTTCGTACGCGGCTCGTCCGGGGACGCCCTATGGCGGGTATTCCGGCGGCTATGAGACGGGCACAAATCCTGGCGGGTATCCGGGAACAGCCTCATATGGAAGCGGGGCCGGGTATCGTCCGGGAAATTATTCTCCGGCGGGCCAGCAGCCGTATACCGGTGCGGAGTCCTGGCGTGCCCCTTCCCAGGGGCGCCCGGCAGAAGGGTATTCCGCCTATAACCCAGGCGGCGCAGGAACAGGCTATGCCCCCGGAGGCGACAGAGGCTATCCGGGCGGCTATGGGTATGGAAATCCGCCGGCAGCTTCCGGCGGATACACGCAGAATCCGTATGCAGGGCCGGCCGGAGCAGGGATGGTGTCCCCTGAGCCGGGACGGGATGTGCCGCCGGTACAGAATGCGCCAGGCGGATGGAATGCCGGAAACGGGTTCAATTCGCAGAGTACATCCCCTCAGGCGGCGCCTGCAGGATATCAGCCGCCGCAGCCGGCACAGGCTGCGGAGACGGTGCCTCAGCCGGGTGCACCTGCTGCCGCGCCGCAGGTTCCAGAAGCGCCGGTTCAGCCGACCAATACTCAGCCGGTACAGGTGCCGGGAGCCCAGGCCGGACAGCCGCAGGCGCAGCCGGTACAGGTGGCCGGTGCACAGGCCGGGCAGACACCCGTTTACGCGACGCCGCTTCAGACAGCGATGCCGGTGGGAACCATTCCCATGTCGACCACCGTTTCCGTTCAGCCGGTGATGCAGATCCCGGTGCAGCCGGTCATGCAGGCATCGGTACAGCCGCAGGCACAGATTCCGAATCTGGCCGGCGTCCAGGACATCCTGGGAATGAAGGGCGGAGCGGATACACCGGAAGCACAGGATATGCTTGTGCAGGCAGCCAGACTGATTCAGGCCTATAATGCAGCCACAAAATCGAATGTGGGTGAGATTGTAGAGGAAGAATCAGAGGAGGAAAGCGAGATCGTCGAGGCGGATCCCTCCAAGGCAGCCAGCTGGCGCCCGCCGAAGTTCGGCTTCTCAAGGAGAGAGAAGAAGGCGGAGAAGGTTCAGGCTCCGGAAGCAGCGGCTAAGGGGAAAAAGCCAAAGGAAGAAGCGGCCAGGAAAAAAGTGGACGTACCGGATGCAAAGCCCCAGAATACGACCACAAGAAAACAGGAGAAGGAGGATGACGGAAAGTCACCGACATTCTCAGTGATTAACACGATCCTTCTGATACTGACCGGTGCGTCGGTTCTGTTCCTGATCTGGGAAACCGGACTGATTCAGAAGCTTCTGTGATCCTTTTCGGAAATGAGAGTGAGGCAGTCCTGCCCTGGCAGGCTGATGGGAGGGGAGAGCATGGTTCGATTGAGAAAGTCACCTGCTCCTGCCTCCCTTTTTCTGTTTTGGCAGGGGTCTCTCAGGACCGGAAAGCGGCGGAGGGAGAGGGACACGGGTGAAAAATAAGAAAACGAACCGCCGCAGACCGCCCGTGAAAAAGCGGAAACGAAAATCGCTCCTGCGGAGGATCTGGGGTTCTCCGCGGACAACAGTGGTTCTGAGCTTTCTCTTCCTCCTTTCATTCTCGACGGCGGTCTACTATCATACGCAGGTCTATACGATTCGGAAAATGGTGGAGCGGAATTTCAAAAACGCGAGTCCACCGCCCGATGTGTTTCTGCCGGAGCCGGAGGTGCCGGAGGCAGAGGTGCAGCAGACAGCGGCCACGCAGGAACAGCTTATCTGGCTTGAAACCGCCACCACCCTGCTGGAACAGAATGACGGACGGATGACGGCGGTCATGCCGCGCCTGTACACCTCCAAAGAGGCGACCATTCTGACCTTTGAGGGGATCGGCCCGGCAGATGAAATTCAGAATGTTCTGGGTGCCCTTCGTGCAAAGCGTTCCATCGCCACGTTTTTCATTACCCGTTCCCAGATCGAAACGGAGATGGATGCTCTGACGCAGATCGTACAGGCGGGACATCAGATCGGGCTGCTGATCGGGGAAGACATTGTCAGCGTGACGGACTTTATGTGCTCCATGCTGGATGCCCGGGAAAAGCTCCGGCTCCTGTACGGGTATCAGGGGGAACTGGATCTCAGGCCCGTGGGCGGCATTGCCTCATCTGCGTTCCTTGAGGGAGCCTGCGCGTTGGGGTGTCCGGTGATCTCAGCTACCTTTGAGGCCACGCCGGAAACGGTCTGGCGACTCAGTGAACCGGAAACCATCTGCGAAACGACTCTGTCGGAGGAGATGCCTTCTCTGCAGATCGGGGGAATTGCCAATTTCCGGATGGGCGTATTTACCCGGGAGGGAACGCTGGGGAATTATGTGCGGTATCTCCTGGAGGAAAAATCCCCATATCCGGCCATGAGTCCGGGAATGATCCTGACAGATGCCTCGCTTCTTTATACCTGGCCGCTTCCCGAGAACCGCATAGAAACCAGTATTCGGGATGCCATCGCTCCCGGACAGACGACGTATGCAAATGTGCTGCAGCGGATCACCAGCGGTTTCATCGGGATGGAGACGCACAAGAAGGAGGAACAGCTGCCCGGGTTTACGTATCTGGAGCGGGATGCACTGAACAAGAGAGGCACCGTGCCCAATGAAAACAATCAGGTGTTTCTGACGTTCCACGGGTGGGGAAGTGACATGTGCATTCAGGAAGTGCTGGATGTGCTTGAAAAGCACAATGCCTATGCCACCTTTTTCCTGCAGACCGACGGGGTGGCACGCAATCCCAATCTGGCCCGCGCCATTGCGGCTGCCGGACACGACGTGGGGACGATGACCCACACGGGGCTTCCACTGGCCATCGGCCTGGATGATGATACCCACTATGTGGAGATCAACGATACGGAGGCAGATGCGCTTCGGGCGGACCTGATGACCAGCTATGACACGCTGCTGCACATCATCGGGGACATGACCAATGAATCGGGGAAACCCTCTCTGACCCGGTATTTCCGTCCGCCCGATCTGGCGGCCAGCCGGCGCGGACTTGAGGTGGCCTTTGACCTCGGTTTTACCTACTGTGTCTTCGGTTCTTACGACTGCGGCGATGACAAAGCCGAGAGTGTGTCGGATGTCCTGAAGGACATGCGCCTCAATACCAAATCCGGTTCTGTCCTGATCCTTCGGATTTCGGATGACTGCCCCTATACCGCGGAGGCGCTGGATTCCTATCTGACGCAGGTGGAGGAAAACTATTATCGCTTTGTGGAACTGTCAAAAGTCCTGAGATAAGGCGCTGACTGAACACCGGTGCCAACGTCGGCACCTGAAGAGGAGACAATATGAAAATACTGAATTTCGGATCCCTGAATCTTGATTACGTCTATCGGATGCACGACTTTATCCGGCCCGGTGAAACGGCGGCGGCTCTGTCAAGAAATGTGGTCTGCGGCGGAAAAGGGCTGAACCAGAGTATTGCCCTGGCAAGGGGCGGTGCCAAAGTCTATCACGCCGGCAATGTGGGGGCGGACGACGGATGGATGCTCCTTGAGATGCTGACCTCCGCCGGAGTGGATACCACCTGTGTCCGCAAGTGCAATATGCCCGGTGGGCACACCATCATTCAGGTCAATGATGCAGGGGAAAATGCCATTATCCTTTTCCCGGGCGCCAATGCCGCGGCGGATCCGGAACAGATCCGGCAGGTGATCAGCCGCTTTGATGCAGGCGATCTGCTGATCCTCCAGAATGAAATCAGCTGCATTCCGGAGATTATCCGGGAAGCCAAGGCACGGGGCATGCGGATTGCCATGAACCCCTCGCCGGTAAAAGGCACGGAGCAGTATCCCCTTCTCCTCCTTGATTTCCTGTTTGTCAATGAGGACGAGGCGGAACATATTGCCGGAACTGCAGAGGCAGCGGACACCCTTCGGCAGAAGTATCCGGGAACCAGCCTGATCATTACCTATGGTGCCAAAGGGGCACGTTACCTGGGGGCTGATGGGCAGGACTGCTGGCAGCCTGCGGTGCCGGTATCCCCTGTGGACACGACAGCGGCCGGGGATACCTTTATGGGCTATTTCCTGGCGCAGTGGTCCCAGGGGGCGGACATCGCCCGTTGCCTTTCCGTTGCGGCACATGCCTCATCCCTGTGCATCCTGAAACCCGGGGCCGCGCCGTCCATTCCGGAAATGGCAGAGGTGGAGCGCTTCATGGCCGAGCGTGCCTCCGAGGGACAGCCGTGATCAGGCACGGCCTGGGCTCTTTTCGGGGGATACAAGGCACTGCATACGGGGAGAAAGACGAAAATGGCGAAGAGAAAACCGCTTGACATTCTGTTCATCGGCAACAGCCACACCTATTACAACGACATGCCGCAGATGGTGCAGCAACGCGCCAATGACGAAGGGTATGACTGCCGCGTCGTTATGCTCGCCCATGGCGGATGGTTCCTCTCGCAGCATGCGGAGGAACCGGAGGTCCGCTTCAACATCCTGCACGGCGGCTTTGACTATGTGGTGCTGCAGGAGCATGCGCATCCCTTCGGGCCGGTGGAGCAGTTCCGGGATGCGGCACTTGCGCTGAATGCCAGGATCCGCGAAGCGGGCGCCATCCCCATACTCTATGGGACGTGGGCTGAAAAGGCCGAACCCGGGATGCAGACGCAGATGAATGAGGCGCATGCGAAAATCGCCTCGGAAATCGGCGCACTACTGGCGCCGGTGGGGGAACGCTGGTGGGACTATCTGAGAAGCTGGCCGGAGCTTGAAATGTATGACGAGGATGGGAGACACGCGTCGCGGGCAGGCTCGGAGTTTGCGGCAAAGACCATCTGGGAGACCATCCGGATGGATCTGGCAAAGAGAAAATAGAAAAAACGACTTCGGATGAAGCGCATGATAAAAGATGGAGCGTTCTGCGGCATGGGTCCGTTGAACGAGCGGAAACCACAGGAAGAAGCCGGACGGAAGAGGAGAACCGGGAGACTCATTTTTGAGGTGATTGAATGAATACATATGATCTGGTCATACGAAATGCCCTGGTCTATACCATGGACGGGGTGAATCGCGTTATTCGAGGCGGTACGGTTGCCGTGCAGGGCGACAGGATTGCCTGGATCGGGCAGGAGCTGCCCGAGTCTGCCAGGGCTGCGCAGGAAATTGATGCAGATGGAATGGTTCTGTTTCCGGGGTTTATCGATACCCACATCCATATTTTCCAGTCATTTCTCAAGGGGCTTGGGGCGGATCATCGCCTGATTGAGTGGCTGAATCTGTCTGCGCTGCCCTATGGCGAGGTCATGACGCCGCATCAGCATAAGCTGGCGGCGCAGCTCGCGTGCATGGAAGCGCTGAAGAGCGGCTGTACATCCATGTGTGAGTTTTTCTACACGAACCAGGATCCTGAGCTGGCCCATGCCTGTATTGAAGGCATGCAGTCTACGGGTATCCGGAGTGTCTTTATCCGGACCTTTCAGGATACCGGCACGGAATACGGAATGCCGTCCATCTTTATTGAGCCGGCGGATAAGGCCATGCGTGAGGTGGAGGCACTCAAAAGGCGGTTTCACGAGGATGACATGCTGTCCATCTGGACAGGTCCCGATGTGACCTGGTCCACGACAAAAGAGGGATACCAGACCATGCTCGAGTACTGCAGGAGTGAAAATGTCCGTTACTCGATGCACCTGAAGGAAACGGAAGTGGATAACGAGATGTGCTTCCGCTGTTACGGAAAGGACATTGTCGATCTGCTGGAGGAGATTGGATTCCTGACCGACCGGATGCTCGCCGTGCACTGCGTCAACCTGACACCGGAGGATATCCGGCGCTTTGCGGAGTACGGGGTAACCATCAGCCACAACCCGGCGCCAAACCTGTATCTGGGCTCCGGCATCCCGCCGATTCCGGAAAGCCTGCGTGCGGGGGTCAATGTGGCCCTCGGTACCGACGGGGCGGCCAGCAACAACAGCACGGACATGCTGGAAACCATGAAACTGGCGGCGCTCATCCAGAAAGGCCTTCATCGCGACGCTTCCGTGATCACGGCTGATCAGGTCATTCGGATGGCGACGTGCGGCGGCGCCAGAGCCATCGGGATGGAGGACCGTCTCGGTACGCTTGAGGTCGGGAAGAAAGCGGATATGATCCTGTTTGATCCGAGACATCTGAAATCGTGTCCCAATCATGATGCGGAGGCGACGGTTGTCTATGCCTCCTCCGAGGAGAATATCGACACGACGATCGTAAACGGGAAAATCGTGTATCACAAAGGGACTTTCGCAGGCGGACTCAACGAGGCGGATCTTGTCCGGGAGGTTGCTCTGGAAGTGGAGAAAATGAAGATTCGGGAGAAGGATCATTGATTGGGATAGAACCTGCTCCCTGATCGGGGATAAATTCGCACATGGAAGATCATACGGGTCAACCGGCTTTGCTGATTGCACGGCTCTGCAGGCACATGCTTTGCAGAGCTTTTTCCTTCGCCTGCAACATCTACCTGATACATACTTTTATACGTTCCTCTCGCATAGTCAGCTATACCGGCACGGGTTATCTGCTCCGTGCGTTCATTGTTCGGCAAGGGAGGAAAAACGTGCGGAGTCCGCGTCCGTGATCTCATGGGTACTGTATCGGGCCTTCTCATAGAGTTCAGCAGCCGGTGCGCTGAGATGGTCTTTGGCAGTTTCTGAGGCGGACCATTCCGGATGCCGCAGCAGCTTTTTCAGGTAGATAAAGCGGATTTGGTCACGGGGCGTGTCGCTGAGGGGGAAGACACGTCGTCCTCTGCGTCGGAGAAATCCCTTTCGGGTTGTACGGTCGTCGGGCAAATCTTCATAGGTATCCACATAGGTCGTGTCAAAGGCACTGAGATACTGCTGGAAACGCCTCACCAGGAGCCGCAGAAGCCGGACCAGAAGCTTTGCGATCCGATACAGGAGATACGCGACGAGGACAAGGATGACCGCCCAGGTGATGAGGTTGAGGATCATCTCCACAATGGGATTTGGCGCGGCTTCCCCGGCAGATTCTGCAGCCGGAAAAAAGGAGGAACCCGGCAGAGTATTGTCCGTCGGGGGCTCGTCTCCGGCAAACAGAGAGGAGAGAAACAGGGCCAGCGCAAGGAGGAGATCCCGGAGTGTCCGATACAGAAAATGCAGGAACTGTGAGATCTGGGGGATACAGGTAATGACCAGAGAGACAAGCAGGAGGACCAGAATGGTGAGCCGGCTGACGCTGAGCACGGACTCCGGAACCCTGCGCCCGAATCGGATTTCCACCTGAAGCATGTCCAGATTGTTGAGGACAAGACTGGTAAACAGGAAGAGAAGAAAGGCGACGGGAAAAGCGGGGAAGGCCAATTGCCAGGGGATATTCCGGTGAACGGCCAGCATGCAAAACTGGAAAATGCCGTAGAAGACCAGACAGAAAAGGAAGAACGGCAGATGGAAAGAAGTGGCCTCCTGTCGGGGACGAAGGAGAACCAGCAACTGCAGGAGGTAAAGGAAAGGGATCAGGCAAAGCGCCGGCGGCTGCCTGAACAGGAGTGCGCCGTACAGGCAAAGGGCAAGGGCTCCGATTCCCCCGAAGAGAATCCGGCGGCGCCTGGTGGGACCATCCGCCAGAAAGGCGGTAAGTCCGGTGATGCCACAGAGAACGGGCAGGTGCACAACAGCATCCGGCTTCAGGAACAGGACGAGAGCCAGAGAAAGAGGAAACAGACCGGCCAGCACCATGACAGTGGTTTGCAGCCGGGCTGCTTTTTTTGATTGCAGACGCATGGTGCACTTCCTCCCTCAATGTTACTTTGGCTATCGGCACTGTATGATCGATATGGGGCGTTATCTGACAAACCGGTGCTGACTTTGCCTACTCCTTCAATGTTGGGTTGTCATTCGGCACCGTAGGGTTGATGTGAGACATGAATTAACAAACCGGTGCGGACTTTGCCCACTCCTGAACAAACGACTCAGGCGGATGCCGGTGAAAGAAGGTGGACATAGACCCGATGCCCCTGATGCCGCAGGGACCGGACGATGTCCTGCATTTCATCCGTCTGATAAAAGGTAAGGAGGAGAAGGTCGGTTCCGGGTTCCGGATTGAGAGCCTTCAGGTAGGTTTCAAAGCGCAGGGTAAAGGAGATCCGCAGCCGGGCAAAGGTATCCAGGAGTCGCTCCCGCTGTCCGCCTGACAGGACGGGCGGAACGAAGGGGGTGTCATCGCTTCCGGTCAGTTTCAGGTTGGTAGCAAATCCGGCCGCACAGCCCTGACGCAATGCGTACAGACAGAGGGAGGCAGCCAGTGAAATTCCGTATTCAACTGCCGCCTGCTCGTAGTCCATGAGTTCGCTCCACTGGTTTTCCGTTTTCTGCCCGTTGAGGAGGATCAGGAGACGGGTGCCGGAGGAGGGATCGTGCAGGGCAATATGGACCCGGCCGGTTTTGGCGGTGGTGGGCCAGTGAATGGCCCGCACCGGATCTCCTGGCCGGTATTCCCGAAGACCGCGAATCAGGAAGGGGTCCTCGGAGAGAGGATGGGCAAGACGCCACTGGCCAATGGACCCCAGGAGGAGCGGCGGCAGATCCCGGTCCGGAATGAGTTTGGGCCAGACAAGAATATCCGCTCTGCAGGTCTGCTCTTTCATGATACGGCACATGCCGGTGACATCGCCCAGGGTCAGGGCAGAGGAGCTGACGGAATACGCGCCGCGCCACCGGAACCGGACCGGATACCGCCGGGTGATGCGTTGTCTGGGCAGCAGGGTGAAAAGGCTTTGAATGTGCCGGTCACCGTTCAGATCAAGGTCGGTCTGCTCCGTAAACTGAAGTGCATTGGAGATGGAGCTTTCCAGGCGAATCCACATGATGGGGACAAAGCTGGAATTGGTTATGATCTCGGTCATCTCGCCGCTGTCCCCCTCAAAGACGGCCGGTTTTGAAAAATGCCGTCGGAGTGTGAGAGCGGGCAGGGCAAACGCAAGAGCCACGCGGTACAGAAGAAGGAGAAGCAGGAAAACCAGCAGAAAGATCAGGATATTCATGGACGGGCCTCGGTGGGAACGGGAACGGCCTGCAGGCATTCACGGATCAGGGTATGCTCATACCCGGGTTCATGGAAGCCTTTGGGAATCAGGCGATGAGCCAGAACCGAATCCGCCAGTTCCCGGATATCCTCCGGAATGACATAGTCCCGGCCCTGCATGGCAGCCCACACTTTGGAGATGTGCATCAGCATCAGCATGGCCCGCGGGGAGGGCCCCAGAGTGACCTTTTCCGGGTTCCGGACATATTCGCACAGAGCGACAATGTACCCAAGGAGATCTTTTGAGATCTGGCAGTCCTTTGCCAGTTGCTGCGCTTCCAGCAGTTCCCCGGGACGGACAACGCCGGAAAGGTCTGCAAGGGGATCTTTCCGGTCCCGGCTTTCGAGCATCTGTACAGACTGAGCGGCATCCGGGTAGCCCGGTGTCAGGCGAACCAGAAACCGGTCCATCTGTGCCTCCGGGAGAGGAAAGGTACCCTGGGATTCCACCGGATTCTGGGTTGCAATGACGAAAAACGGCGGCTTCAGGGGATAGGTTTTTCCGTTTTCCGTGACCTGCCGCTCCTCCATGGCCTCAAGCAGGGCGGACTGAGTACGAGGCGTGGCGCGATTGATTTCATCTGCCAGAAGGACATTGGTAAAGACAGGTCCCGGAAGGAATTCAAAGGTGCCGGTGCCCTGGCGGTAAATGGTCATACCGGTAACATCGGAGGGAAGCAGGTCCGGCGTAAACTGAATGCGGGCATAACGGCCGGTAATGGAACCGGCGAACGCTTTGGCCAGCGTGGTTTTTCCGGTCCCGGGAACATCCTCAAGCAGCACATGGCCACCGGCCAGAACGGCAGCGAGCAGCTGACGGATGATGCGTTCCTTTCCCACCAGCACGGGACGGATGTTGTCAACGATACGGTTGGTGAATGTGGAAATGTCTGTATAAAGCATGTTCAGATACCTCAGATCCTGGGAATGGACAGTGGCCTGGAGAAAGCGAACATGGGAGCGCCTTCGCACCGGATTTCTGAATGTCATTGTATCTGTTTGAAGGGCAAAAGGCAACAGGGCAGGAAAGCAAAAAAGCCTGCTTCGCAGCGATGCGAAACAGGTGAAAACGAAGGGTTATTTAGCGAAGTCAGATCTTGCTTCCTGCTGTTTTCCGCCGACCAGTTTGAGGAGGAGCGGGAACAGAGCAATGTAATAGAAAACGTGCGCCACGGAGAATATCAGTTTTCCCCAGTGGGAGCCGAAGATATCGGTGATAACCGGGCGGACATAGGTTTTGAAGAAGACGACAGGAAGAAGACCGACCAGGCAGAGAATGAGGGCTTTGGCGTCCTTCTTCGCGGGCTTGAAGCGGATCCAGTTCTTTTCCACATAGCGGCCAATGATGAAGCCCATGACTTTTCCCAGATCGCCATAACCGTCATTCATCATCTTTACCGGATCGACAATGGGCTTTCCTTCCGCATTCAGGTCGATGGGGTAGGACTTGACGGAGATGTACAGGATGGCGAGCCAGCAAAGAACAAAGCCGCCCAGCAGGAACAGATCCTCTTTTTCCGGATGCTTTGCGAGATAGTCAAACAGGACAGAGGCAGCCACCAGGTTGAAGACGGCGAGAATCAGGGCAACGCAGACATCCTGCGGCGTGTGAACCCCCAGATAGTTCCGTGAGAATGCGACCAAAAGGATAAGGACAACAAACACGACGGACAGCCAGCGTGTTTTCCTGTTTTTCCACATGTTGACCGCCATTCCGCCGGCCAGAGGGGCTGCAGTGCCAACGTGGCCGCTGGGGAAAGAATAACCGGTCGCTGTCCGGATGGAATCGCCGGCAGGTACGATGCGGGGGTCCCTGATCCACGGACGATACACACAGCCGGTCAGCTTGACCACCGGTGTCAGGAACATACAGAAGTAATAGGACACCAGTGCGTAGAGCCCCTTCTTCTTATCCACGAACCAGTAGAAGAAGATGGGAATCAGAACCATATAGTCAACGGCAAAGGTGCTGATAAACTCCATAAACGGAGTCCATGCGTTATTGATGCTGTTTCTGAAGTCCTGCAGGAACAGCAGGTATTGGATATCCAAAATAGTTCCTCCATTTCTGAACGAAAGATGCGGTTCAGTATCGCTCCGGTCCCTTGGGTGAGCCAAAGACGACCAAACAGGACGGACGCTGCGCCGGATATGTCCCCGAACGGGGAGTATTCAGCTGTGCGGTTCTGAACACCGGACGATGATAGCAGATTCCCGGAAAGTTGTAAAGGTGTTTCGCGCATATGCCAAACCTGAAACAGATCGTAACGGGCCTTGAAAGGCCGGATCTATGGCCGGTGACTGTTTCACGGCTTTGACCGGGACAAATTTACCTTTGCTTTTCGGCCATGAATGCCATATAATTCCCCTCTGAGGAAATAGCGCTTTCCAGATAAAGAAGCGGAATCGGGCGTGAAATGAGACGGTTGTCGGGCGTTTTTCGGGAAAGGGAAAATGTCCGGAACAGAGCAGGGAGAGAAATCAAATTGAACGGTCTTAGCCTTGAGGGTGGAGCCATGCGGGGAATGTTTACCTGCGGCGTGCTCGATGTTTTTATGGAAAACGGCGTGTCCTTTGACGGATTTGCCGGAATCAGCGCCGGCGCCACGTTTGGCTGCAACTACAAATCGGAGCAGATCGGGCGTCCAATCCGGTACAACAAGAAATACGGCAGAGACAGGCGGTACTGTTCTCTCTGGTCGCTGATTCATACCGGAGATCTGTACGGCGCGGATTTCTGTTACCGGGAGCTTCCGGATGTACTGGATGTATTTGACCGGGAACGGTTTGCCGCAAACCCCATGAAATTCTACGTCGGGGCGACCGATGTGGATACCGGAGAGATAACCTATCATACCTGTACGGATGGCGGAAAAGAGGATATTGAGTGGATGCGGGCCTCTGCCTCCATGCCGGTTGTGTCCCGCCCGGTTCCGCTGGAGGGTCACCGTTACCTGGACGGTGGAATTGTGGAAGCGGTGCCGCTTCCTTA
>JAFUBF010000327.1 GCA_017460325.1 Clostridia bacterium
AATGGTAGCCGGTCCGCCGGCCAGTATGGAGGAGACCGCCAGTCCGTTTCCATCGGTGGTGAGGCTGTCTTCCTTCCCACTGGCATCCGTAATCCGGTACGTTCCGGATACAATCGGATTTCCCTTTGCATCCGTTGCCGAAAGCATGATGCGGCCGCCGGATGACGGGAACAGGATGGTTCCATCCTGGGAGGGCAGTTCAAATTCAAGCGAACGTTTCTGAATGCCGGCTGCCTCCGCCTGCTTTTCATCAATCTCAAGGACATAGGTCCCTGTGAAGGCATCTACGGTCAGCTCGCCGTTTTCAATCTGGAACTGACCCTCCACCCCGCCGTCTTCCCTTATCAGGGTTCCTGTGGCAGAAAGGCGCAGTTCCTCCACTTCCGTCTCGCCGAACTCGTTCAGGAGCCGGAACGCCAGGGTAACCTGCTGACTATACGGAACGGCAATCTGCGCCTCAAGGAGCGTCGCCTGCCCGGGCCTTACCTCAAGGCATACCGCTCCGTCCTCCTCTTCGGTCATCTGCTCGGACAAAAGGCGCCCGACCCTTGTCTGTTCGCCGGTGACCAGCTGCACCCAGTAAGTGCCTGCCGCCAGGGAGGGCGACACCAGGCGTCCATCTGCCGGTAAATCCGCAACAGCGGCCACGGTCCCGTCTGTTTCGCTGAGAATGGTGACCGTTCCCTCTGCCTCATGTTCGCCGAAATCAGCCTCCACGATGATCCGTCCCTCATCAAGGGACGCCTCCACGGGAACGCTCGTTATCCCGCCGCCGTTAATCACCAGCAGCGCATCGGTAAAAGGCAGGCTGATGTGTTCATCGGACGTACTGAACAGGACCGGATACTGTCCCTCCAGCAGCGACGTCTCCGCATAGCCGGCCTCATCCGTGACCAGCGTAACAGGCGGATCCGACTCAATGACCATGGTCACCCCCGGCAGCAGCTCTGAAACCGGTTCACCCGAATCTCCCAGTTTCGACAGGGTTGCGTTCATCTGAACCGTGCCTGTGGCAGGATGCTCAAACCGGATCACCGTACATTGGCCCGGCTGCGTGGTAAAGGTGGTATTCCCGGTGCTGACACCGTTCACCGTGATGGTCTGGGCCGGTACCGTGTTCCCGTTCAGTTCCGTTTCCGCCACTGTTCCGGAGAGCCCGGTGTCCGAATAAAATCTGGCCCAGCCGTTTTCATCTGTGATCCTGGTCTGTTGCGTTCCGTCCTCGCCGGTCACGGTAACCGTGATCCCGGCAATGGGCGTATTCAGCGAATCACAGGCGCTGACCGCCAGGAGGGAGGGCATAACATTTTGTACCGTCAGTTCCCTGCCGTCCACCGGAATCAACGCATCCGCATCAAACAGATAACCGCTCTGCGTGCTCTGCTGAACCAGGTAATATTCCATTCCCGACGGAAGGGTAAAGGAAGCTCCCTCCTCTCCTGTCCGGATCTTCATCTGTTCCGTGGGATACAGCGGATTGGCCCAGGGGCGCACTTCCCCCGCCGCATTGATGACACAGACCCCGAACTCGGCTCCGGACAGACTGTCCTCCGTTCGGGGCTCCCCTGTCACCTCCGAATAGCCAATTCCCTCCACCCGCAGGTGGATTACGTCCGTTGCCTGAACCGTACCGCTGGCAGGGACATAGATGTAATCCCCGATCTGACGCTCCTCTGCCATTCCGGACACGCCCGTCATGATCAGCAAAAGGATAAGGAACCACACGATCTGTCTCACACTATCTCTCCTTTTAATCGTGCTTTGGCCTTCGGCACCGTATGACTGACAGGAAACAAACTTTGACATCCCGGTGCAGTCTTTGCCCACTCCTTTTCGGGCCTCTGTCACCGGCCGCAACGAATGGCCGAAGCCGGGCAAAAAACGCCGCAGGGAACGATCCGTACCCATTCGTTCCCGGGCAGACATGTATCTTCTCACTTTGTTTCCGTGTGTTCACCGGGAATCCCCTGTAAATCGCGACAGAAACACGTCACTAATTTATACCTCATTTCCCCGTAAAATACAAGCAGGATTTCCTCGGACCAATCCCCGCATCTTGTTCGTAACAGTTCACAGGTCGACGAAATTACACGTTCCGTAAGATTGCCGCGAAAGCAGTTGGCAACTGACCTGCCTGCCGTGTTCTCTCTGTGACCGATTCCTGAACAATCCAAACCTGCACCAAATAGCAGGCATTGGAATTGATTCTCACATAAAAAGCTGCGATGAGGATCCTCTCCATATGGGCAGATCTGGTGTGAAAGCCTTGAGCCGGAATTTTTTCTTCGAG
>JAFUBF010000328.1 GCA_017460325.1 Clostridia bacterium
ACATTCCGGTGGAACTTGCCAAGATGTACAAGTCCCACGACTGGGTACAGCAGTATCATATCGGAGCCCTGCGACACTGCACTCCGACCATGTTGGATAAGTATGGTCCGGACGTTGGCTTTGATTCCATTGATGATACCTGCATTGCCGAAAACCTGGCTAAGCTGATGGCGGAGCAGGAGGCACGCTATAACCTGCCGAAGACGATTCTGTACTGCCTGAATCCGAAGGACAACTACGTCATCGGCACCATGCTGGGCAACTTCCAGGGAGAGGGACTCCCCGGAAAGATCCAGTTCGGGTCCGGATGGTGGTTCTGCGATCAGAAGTACGGCATGCGCGATCAGATGGAATCTCTGGCGGCACTGGGGCTGCTGGGCCGCTTTGTCGGCATGCTGACTGATTCCCGTTCCTTCATCTCCTATACGCGTCATGAGTATTTCCGCCGTATTCTCTGCAATATGATCGGTGAATGGGTGGAAAACGGCGAATATCCGGAGGATTACAAGGTTCTTGGTGAACTGGTGCAGGGAATCTGTTATAATAATGCGGCAAATTATTTTGAAATGAAAGTGGACTGAGAACATGCAGACATTTGGAAATCCGGAGAAGCTTGAGTGGATTGAGCTCGGGAACGGGCAGCGCCGGAAAATTATGGCGTACAATGACCAGCTGATGTCGGTTCTGGTGAACTTTGAGGATGGAGCCGTGGGGGCAGATCACAGCCATCCGCATACGCAGCTTTCCTATGTTCTGGAAGGCGAATTTACCTATCACATCGGGGATGATGTGTATACCATGCGTCCCGGTGATTCGATAGTGGTCGAGGGTGGAAAAGTCCACGGCTGTGCCTGCGTGAAAGCGGGAACACTGCTGGATGTATTTACCCCGATGCGCGAAGATTTTATTAAATGACAGGAGGAGTTTCCCATGGATGTTTTAAAAGAACTGTCTTTGATCGGTATCGTCCCGGTAATTGCCATCAATGACGCGGCAGATGCGGTGCCGCTGGCCCAGGCTCTGTGCGACGGCGGTCTGCCCTGCGCAGAGGTGACCTTCCGTACCGCGGCGGCGGAGGAAGCGATCCGGAACATGACCAAGGCTTTCCCGGATATGCTGGTTGGCGCAGGAACGGTTCTGACCAACGATCAGGTTGACCGTGCTGTTGCAGCAGGTGCCAAGTTTATTGTTTCTCCCGGACTGAATCCCGAAACCGTTAAGCACTGCCAGAAGATCGGCATTCCTGTCTGCCCGGGAACCTCCAATCCCAGCGACATCGAACTTGCACTGTCTCTCGGACTGAAGACGGTGAAGTTCTTCCCGGCAGAGGCCGCAGGTGGACTCAAGTACATTAAGTCCATTGCAGCACCCTATGTGGATGTAACATTCATGCCGACCGGCGGAATCGGTGAGAAGAACCTGCTCGACTATCTCTCCTTCAAGAAGATCATCTGCTGCGGCGGCAGCTGGATGGTGCCGGGCGATGCGCTGGCTGCGAAAGACTGGGATCGCATTCGTTCACTGGTGTCCTCCGCGGTTTCTCTCATGCTCGGCATGGAAGTGGCGCACATTGGTATCAACAGCGCGGATGAGGCGGAGGCCATGGATACGGCGACGAAGCTCTGCAAGCTGTTCAACTGGCCGATCAAGGTGGGCAACAAGTCCATCTTTGCCGGCACCGGCGTTGAGGTCATGAAGATGCCGTTCCGCGGAACCCATGGTCATATCGGCATCCGGACGAACTTCATTGAACGCGCAAAAGCCTATCTCGAGCGTCAGGGCTTTGAGTTTGATGAGTCCAGCGCGAGCATCAAGGAAGGCAAGCTTACGGCGATCTATCTGAAAGATGAAATCGCGGGATTTGCCATTCACATCGTCCAGAAGTAAGACAAGCAAGGCAGCCTTTGGCTGCCTTCTTTTTACTCCGGATTGAGGCCGGTGGGGGCGCTTTTACAGGACCGGCGGATGTGCTATAATTTCGCGCAGAAAATGCTGGCACAGGCCTGCATGTTTCAAGAGTTGGATCCGATGTTGAAAGGGAACAGAGAATGAAGCGGTTCGTTTATCCGATTGGGTTGGTTCTGGCAGCGTGGGTCACGGGATTTCTCCTTCTGGTGCTCGTTTACCTGATTCCTCAGGACAGGATGCAGAGCAGTGTGGAACAGTCACTTCCGACACTGGAAGCATTCGGGGGCGGAGGGGAGCTGCTCTTGGGCATTCCTCAGTCAACGCTGGAGTATTTCACTGACGTGACCATGGTCAGCACGGCTTTCGCAGAGCGGGGTTCCCTGATGGACAGAGTGTTGCTGGCACAGATGTGCGGCGAGATCGGGGATGCCGGCTCCATTCGGAATTATGTGTACAGTGATCAGCGAGACACCCTGCGGATGGACACCTATGCCCGGTACTGGCATGGGTATCAGATCTTTCTGAGACCGCTTCTGACCGTGATTAATGTGAATCAGATCCGAATGCTGGGGATGATGTGCATGTGCGCCCTGGCCATGTTCATCATTGTCAGACTGGTACAGCAGCAGAGAATCGCGCTTCTGATTCCGCAGTTTGCCCTCTTTGTCATGCCCGCCCCCTTTGTCCTGCTGATAAACATGCAGTGTTATGGTGTGACATTTACCACACTGCTGATGATTCTCCTCCTTCTTTCAGGGCGGTTCTCCGGGACGCGGGCCATCCTGCTGTTTGAACTGGGTGGTATCCTGACGAGCTTTTTTGATCTTCTTTCCGTTCCGGGAATTACCCTGGGTGTTCCGCTGGTTTTCTATTTTTCGGTGAGGCAGGATGCGGGACATTCTCTGCGGAGGGCCTGCATGGAAGTACTGCAGATCCTGCTTGCGTGGGAATTCGGCTATGGAGGAATGTGGGCCGGAAAATGGATTTTTGCCACCTGCCTGACAGGGGAAAATGTCATAGAAGACGCACTGCAGACGGTGAAACTTCGAAGCGGAAGCGCGTGGGGGGAGCGCCAGCTGAGCTATTTTGATACGGTTCAGAAAAACTGGGCCTGTTTTAATACAGTGGTGTATAAACTGCTGTTTATCGCTCTGGCGGTTGTTCTGTGTGTATTCCTGCTCAGGGGATGGAGGTTCCGGCTGAAACAGGAAATGCTGCTTGGGGTCGTGCTCGCCTCTCTGTTTCCGTTTCTCTGGTATCGGATGACCATTAACCATTCGTATCTTCACTATTATTTTGCCTGCAAGGAACTGGTCATTTTCCTGTACGGGATTGTGACGGCGGCGTTTGCATCCCTGTCAAAAAGGTCCGCCCTTTCACTGCAGGAACGTGAGCATGCGGAGTTGATGACTCCGGTTGAAGGCACCTGACAGTCTGTCCTGCAGACGGGTGATGAAGTGAGACGAACGGTTCACGGAGGATGGACGAAAATGACAGCCCGTTACAGTGTGGCATATCCGGATAAAAAGGTTTGATTTTCCTGTGGAGGGTTGTACAATGGGCGCATCGTCATACCACGAACGAACTGATTTGCCGGGACATACTCCGCACGGGGAAAAGGCATAACCGGAGGGAAACCGGTACAGTCACGTGAATGAGCAACAGACACGGGGAGGTTTTGGCATCGTGAAAGAGGATAAACTGAATACATTATTGAAAGTCTATTCGGTGATTATGGTGCTTTTGGGCGTTGCGAGTATTGTCTCGGGTTGCTGGATTATCTATGTGGCCCGCACCTTTGACCCCGATATCAGCTCGAAAACGTCGCTTTATCTTCTGGCAACTGCGAGTATTTACCAGGCATTGGCGATGTGGACGGGTGCTGCGTATTTCCTGAAAGGTCACGGAAAAAGGGCTGCCGGTTTTTACAGGGCATTCATTGTGTTTGTGGCACTTTCGCTGATATGGAGCGTCCTGTTGAATATCTCCGCAATATATGACGGAACCGCAGCAGGAGCGGGATCGAACGTTCGCGTCATCCTTCGTCTCGTGATATTGGCGGGAATTTCTGCACTGCTGGTGATGCTGGCCCTGGCTAAAAATCTGGGTAAACGCAACACATGGATGATATATGGTGTCGTGTTTGCGCTGTCCATTGTGTTCATGGGACTGAGTCTTGTCGATCTCCCGTCTGTCGATGCCGCCTCTGCTGCTGTGGGAGTCATCTTTCAAATAACCCGGTTGTTCATCATTGGCGCGGTGGGCCTTGCGATTCGTGCCAGGTATGCGGATCAGGATGCCCGTTTAACGTACTGAACGATAACAGGTCAGGCAGGTCAGTGACCTGCCTGTTTTTCTGACCGGGAAACGGCCGTACACGCGGTCCTGCTTGCTGAAGGCGGCTCTTTCTGTATTGAGTCATCACAAAGCCCTGCTGAATGGACATCTTCCTGCGATAGTGTACTGCTACCTGTTTGGATTCCTGGCGACACCCAGGGATCTGTCGGGCAAAGGGCTGACCTGATGGACACAGATATTCTGCTGGATGGCAAAAAAGTGTGTCATATTACAAAAGTTCCCCGGTAAAAAGTGTAACGGATGCCATTTTTACCCGAGGAAAAAATGGAAAGGAGCTGTCTGGAATGGAGCGGGATGCCTACGGGAAGCTGGTAGAATGGAAAAAACGCACGGACAGACGGCCTCTGGTTTTGAATGGTGCACGCCAGGTTGGGAAGACCCGGCTGCTGAAGGAGTTTGGCCGAAGAGAATATCGGAATGTGGCAGTGATCAACTTTAATCAGCATCCGGAACTCCAGGCTATTTTCCGGGATACCGATACGGAGAGGCTCCTTCGAGTTTCTTCTGCGGTAACCAATGAACGGATTCTGCCGGGCGAGACACTGCTGATTCTGGATGAGATCCAGGAGGCACCGCAGGTCCTTACATCGCTGAAGGTATTTTGCGAGAAAGCCGGGGAATATCATGTTGCAGCTGCCGGAAATCTGCCGGGATGGTCGGATCATCAGGGAACGGGATATCCCGCAGGGAAGACGGACGAAATTCAGCTGTATCCCCTTTCTTTCCATGAATTCCTGGGGGCAATGGGGAAGGATCTGCTGCTGGAACAGCTGCGCCGGCAAAGATGGGAGGAAATGAATCAGCTGCTGCCCATGCTGATGGAACTGCTCCGCCAGTATTATTCAAAGGTGGAATGCCGGCGGTGGTGAAAGAATACCGGGAGACACAGGACTTACAGAAAGTACGTGAAATTCAGGAACAGATTTTGAGGGAATATGAGCGGGATTTTTCCAGGCATATTCCGACGTCCATGATTCCGAAGGTTCGAATGGTCTGGAATTCGATACCCTCACAGCTGGCCAGAGACAACAGAAAATTCATTTACGGAGCGATGAAAAAAGGCGGACGTGCGAAGGAATTCAGAGATGCAATTCAGTGGCTTCAGGATGCGGGACTGGTTTACCGGGTTACACGCCTGTCAAGAACAGAGGCTCCAATCCAGGACTGCGAAGATCCGGCCGCGTTCAAATTGTTCATGGTGGATCTTGGCCTGCTGGGGGCTATGTCGGGTGTCAATGCCAGACAGATGCTGGTCAGTTCTACTGCTTTCCCGGAAGGCAGGGGAGGTTTCACCGAGCAGTACATCATGCAGCAGCTTGTATCTGAGGGAATCACGCCTTACTACTACCTGTATGAATCAACCAGACTGGGAATTGATTTTGTTATTCAGAAGGAGCGGGTGTATCCGATTGAGGTCAAGGCAGAGGAAAACCTGCGGGCAAAAAGTCTGCGTGTCGTGGTGGAAAAAGCGGAGGGACTGAAGGGATGGCGATTCTCCACGTCACCTTATCGGGATCAGGGATGGATGGTGAATGTACCGCTTCCCATGGTGAAGGAATGAATTCACGCAGCAGACAGCGGATCAGGGCCGGACAGGTGATCTTTTATGTAATGAAGGCGACCCTCGGACCCTCCATTTTGGAGGTTGTCATCGACGGTGGATATCTCCACACTGTAGGTATCGTTCCAATGGCAGAGGGCCAGGCGGATATTGTCGGTTTCGGCGCCTGACCGACAGGATCACGGGATGAAGAGAGGGTCAAAGAGAGGAAGGTGAAAGGGGCGCACTTCATGCACGCAACGAAAATTGGCAGAGAATGTTATCTGCGGTTGGTGGAACAAAGCGCAACCTGACTTTACAATGTTCATGAAAATCACAATTCGGAGGTTTTTATGGGTATTGTGGAAGTGTCAGGACTGTGCAAGTCCTATCCCGCTTTTCAACTGAAGCGCGTTGCGTTTTCACTGGAAGGCGGTCAGGTTACCGGGTTCATCGGCCGAAACGGGGCGGGCAAAACCACCACCATCAAGGCGATGCTGAATCTGGTCCATCCCGACGACGGGAGCGTTTCCTGTTTCGGCTTGCCGCTGCGGGGGAATGAAATCCGAATCAGGCAGCGGCTCGGATACTCAACCGGTACGGTCAGCTGGTATCCCAGAAAAACAATCCGCGAGATCACGGAGGTGACCCGGAGCTTTTACAGCAATTGGGATGAGGAAGCCTGCCGCAGCTATATGACAATGTTTGGGCTGGATGAGCGCAAAAGGCCGATGGAGCTGTCTGAAGGAATGAAGGTGAAATACAACCTTCTGCTGGCGCTGTCGCACCGGGCCGAGGTCCTGATCCTGGATGAACCCACCAGCGGCCTGGACCCTTTCTCCCGGGATGAACTGCTGGAGCTGTTCGGAGAGCTGAAGGCCCGGGGCGTAACGATCCTCTTTTCCACCCACATCACCTCTGACCTGGAGCGGTGTGCGGACAATATCATCTATATCCACCGGGGCGAAATCCGGGCAGCCTGCTCCAAAGCGGCTTTCATGCAAAGCAATGGGAAACCGGGCGAATCGCTGGAGGAGATTTTCCTGCGACTGGAGAGGGAGGCAAGAGCATGAACGTGATGCTGAGAAAGGAACTGCGACTTTCCACCCTGCTGCTGACATGGCTGTTCATCGGCTTTGCCTTCATGACCCTGATTCCGGGGTATCCGATTCTCTGCGGGGTGTTCTTCATTACCCAGGGGATCTATCAGAGTTTCCAGAGAGCCCGGGAGGACGACGACACTCTGTTTTCCGCATTGCTGCCGGTGGCCAGGCGCGACGTGGTCAGGGGCAAGTACCAGTCTGTGATACTGATTGAGCTCTGCGGCTTTGCCCTGATGGCGATCCTGACGGTCCTGCGTATGACCATACTCAGGGATGTCGCCGTTTACCGGCAAAACGTCCTGATGAATGCGAATCCATTCTATCTGGGCACGGCACTTCTGCTGTTTGGACTGTTTAACGTTATTTTTGTCGGCGGTTTCTGGAAGACGGCTTACGGGATCGGGAAACCCTTCCTCATCTATATCGCTGTGGTGTTTCCGGCGATTGGAGCGGCAGAGGCACTGCATCATTTCCCGGGTCTGGAGGCACTGAACGCTTTCGGCTTTGATCACATCGCGCTGCAGTTGTGTCTGCTGCTCGTCGGTGCGATGCTCTATGTCGGAATGACATATCTGTCCTTTCAGAAGGCGTGCGCGGACTTTGAGAGGATCGATCTGTAGGAGGAAGTGGGCCCGGTGCTCTGCACCGGTTTGTCAAATAGTGTCCCTTATCAGTCATACGGTGCCGAAAGCCAAAGCAACACCGAAGGAGGACGGATATGCTGAAAGAGAATCTGGTAATGCTCAGGAAGCTGAATGGCTACTCGCAGGAGCAGATTGCGGAGAAGATTGGTATCTCCCGGCAGGCCTATGCAAAATGGGAAAGCGGGGCCATGGTTCCGGACATTGAGAAAGCGGCTATGCTTGCGCAGGTGTACGGCATTACACTGGACAGCCTGATCAAAACCGAAAGTGTGGAGGGTGTCGGTGTCATTCCGCCTGCACCGCAGGGCAAGAACATCTGGGGATCGGTGTCCCTCGGGGACCGCGGACAGATCGTCATTCCCAAGGCAGCCCGCAATCAGTTCGGCCTGCAGGCCGGAGACCGGCTGATCGTGGCCAGTGATGAGGTGGGAATCGCACTGTTTCCGGCAGAGGTTTTCGAGAGAAAGATGCACGAATTCATGGAGATGATATCGGAAAAGCCGTAACCGGGAGGTATGCGGTTGTCCTCTGTCTCAAGGGGCAAAGTGCAGAGGTGGGTGGGCATGATGCGCTGCGATTTGTCACATTTTCGTCAGCCGTACCGGATACTCCGACGGCTTTTCAAAAACAGAGCTGGCTTATAAACCGGAAGGATAAGTGCCTTATGAAAACAGATCGTCTCCCGTAATTTCATTCAGAATAATACCGGAATGTGCGTTATGAAGGAGGCCACTGGCCGAGACCATTGTTAAGTGAACGGCTTTTTTGGTCTTCGATTCGGCACGGAAAACAGCGGCCTTTTCTAGCAGCTGTTTTCGTATGAGGCATCTATGGCAAAAGGCTGATCTGTACATTTCATCTCGCAAAGATTGATGACATTGTCTCTGCGGTCAATCAGCAGGTCGATCTGGACGCCGGGGGAGGAGGTTCGACCGCGCCAGGCGTATTCTTCCGTTTCAACACCCCGGATTTCCGGCGCGGCTTTGATCTGGTCCACATGATTCAGGCAAAGGGTTTCAAAGGCATTTCCTTTCCATGCGTAGTAAGCGGGAGTCC
>JAFUBF010000329.1 GCA_017460325.1 Clostridia bacterium
GAGAACCGTGCTGGCCGTACTCTCCTCCAGCAGTGTCTGGTATACTGCTTTGGTCTTTGGCGCCTCAAAAAAGGAAAACGTTCCTTCAGATAGATCATCCAACACCATGATTCTGATCGACTGATCACCCAGTATCGGAAAGCTATTTGCCTCATTTCCTTCCGGATCCAGCAGTTTCATGTCCTCGTCAACCGATGTGCCGACCAGATCTTTGCTGATAAAACGCATCGTATCCTTTGTTTTCCCTTTTGGAGTAATCAATACAGATGTATTTTTTGTCAAATCCCTGAGGGTCAGTGTCACCCGAAACACAGGGATGGGCGTTCCGTCCTCAAAGAGGGTTCCCGCGGCCTCAATGCTTTGGACAATCTGTGATTCAGAAGTCGCGACAACAAAGAAGGTGATCAGCAGAAAGCAGAGAAGCAATCCGGTCCATCGTTTCATATATCTGGTCGCCTCCTCTTTTGTCACTCGGCGCATTTTATAACCCTGACAAAACGTCAATAACCATCCTTCTATATTATAAAACGGAACTAATTTGATTACCAGTCCTGATTTGTCAAATCTTTTCAGAGAATTTTCAATATTTCTGTTCCCTTTTCAGATTCTCCCTTCAGATTCGATTGTAATTATGTGGAAAAACGATAAAAAATCGCTCTCCCGTATTTTCCACCCGGGAGAGCATCGTAATTTCATTCAGTTTTGGGAGCAGACAAAATGTATGTGTTTTCGGTCAGAAATTTCTGGACATATCGTACTTGGCGAAAAACTCCTTACGGAACTCTTCGTACCGATTCTCTTCAATCGCCCGACGGATCCGTTCCATCAGGCGAAGCAGGTAACGGAGGTTATGGATAGTGGCCAGCCGTCCGCCCGTGATTTCCCCAGCCTTCAGGAGATGACGAATATACGCCCTTGAGAAATTCTGGCAGGCATAGCAGTCGCATCCTTCCTCAATCGGCCCAAAGTCATGTGCATATTTGGCATTTCTCACCACCAGGCGTCCGTTGTCCGTGAAGCAGGTTCCGTTTCGCGCAATGCGTGTGGCCAGCACGCAGTCAAACATGTCAATGCCGCGGTAGACTCCCTCCACCAGGCAGTCCGGGCTTCCGACACCCATCAGATACCGGGGCTTTGCCTCCGGCATATACGGCATGATTTCATCCAGGAGGTCGTACATGATCGGTTTGGGCTCCCCAACGGAAAGCCCTCCGATTCCATACCCGGGGAAATCCATATCGGCCAGCGCTTTCGCGCTCTCGATACGAAGATCGGTGAAAAACGCGCCCTGTACAATGCCAAACAATGCCTGATCCTCCCGGGTATGCGCTTTTTGGCACCGCTGCGCCCATCTGTGGGTGCGTTCCATGGCCTCTCTGGCGGTCTGATGGTCGCAGGGATACGCGGTACAGACATCAAACGCCATCGCAATATCACTGCCGAGGGCCTCCTGAATGGCCATGCTCTCCTCAGGCCCCATAAACATGGTAGCACCGTCCAGATGACTGCGGAATGTGACCCCTTCCTCCCGGATTTTCCGGAGACTGGACAGAGAGAACACCTGAAACCCGCCCGAATCGGTCAGGATGGGCTTATCCCAGGCCATGAAGCGGTGAAGGCCGCCGGCCTCCCGGATCAGCTCCTCTCCCGGCCGCAGATGCAGATGATAGGTATTGGAAAGCATAATCTGCGTGCCGATTTCCTTAAGTTCCCTCGGCGTCATCGCCTTTACCGTTGCCTGTGTCCCGACAGGCATGAAGATCGGTGTCTGTATTTCTCCGTGCGGCGTTGTCAAAACTCCACGACGCGCGTGAGTTTTTGCGTCCTTTGCAACCAGTTTAAATGTAATCGGGTGATTCATACTGTCCTCCCATGCACAGCGCTGCACACGCGCAGACACAATAAAATGCGGTCCGAGACCGCATTGAGTGTAACATGAAAAAATGTCGCTGACAAGTAGTCAGGCTTTCTCCTATATCTCTGCCTCATCCCTGGAGCGATACGACCTGTTCTTCAATATCATCCCATTCATGTCGCTCATGTGGCTGCAAAGACAGGGAAGACGCTCCACATCAGCCTGTTCAGAGGCCGGGATGAAGGGGAAGATGGAAGCCTTCGTCAAATCAGACAGTCAACTTCTTAACAAGTGCGCTCTTCTGAAAGAACGAAATACC
>JAFUBF010000330.1 GCA_017460325.1 Clostridia bacterium
GATCCGATGAAAGTTGCCGAGATCATTCGCTTGTCTGTCGATATAGTGCAATCATACTACCGGAATGACCTGCGCCTTTTTTTCGAATACCTTGATGAAGATGTACTCTGGTACGGCCCGGCAAAGGGGCAGTTTATTTTAGGACGGCATGCTATCCTGGAAACATGGTCTAAAGAAGTGCACTCGTTATCCTTTACGATGGGTAACACTCGGGTGGAACATGCGATCACCGGTCCTTCCAGCTGTGTAGTTATCCTTTCTTTCCCAGTAACCACGCACTATACCACCGGTGATAGTTTCCAGGTGGATCAGATCATTCATCTGACCTGGTGTGAACGTAAAATTGAGGGATATTCGGAAAAGCAGCCTCGGATGCGGGTCATTCACATTTCGGATTTGTATCAAAAGCATGAATCGGACACGATATATCCTGTTCATTTCAATCAGGTTTTTAAGGGTTATCTACCAATTACGGAGGTGGGCAGACAGATTCACTTTCGTGGGGTCAATCGTGCTGATTATTATGTTCTTTCAAATTCGATTCAATGGATCGAAAGCTCCATCACCAGCAGGCACGCCATTTTGCACATGGGAAATGAATCAATTGAAGTGACTGCCACTGTACAGGCAATTGAAGAAGAATATCCTGATCTTTTCCTTCGATGCCATAGCTGCTATCTTGTTAATCCTGTGTACGTTACACGGGTAAAAAGATTCAACGTCATGATGGCGGACGGAAAAGAGCTGCCTGTTCCGGAAAAGAAGTATACTGATTTCAAGAAGAAAATGAGAGAATTCTGGAATCAATCCCGAGAAAAGGGGGTCACGCAGCAGAAATAAATTCTGAAGAGAATAATCCGGAGCCTGATGAAGTCAAACATAGCTATTCAGGGTCTAAAACTGTTTTATGGAAAGCACGCCTCGGCGCTCTTTTTTTCGCTGTCGCTTTTTCTTCGGCCGTGGTATATGCAGGAAGAGGACCCCGGTGCCCGGCACCGGTTTGTCAAAGCATGTCCAATCATACGGTGCTTAAAGCCAGGCAAAAAGGGAGGTCTTCAAAATGGATAATGAACTGTTCATCAAAGAAGTACGACCGGGAATCTTTCTGATGGATGAAGCGCACGAGGCGACCGGGTACCTGGTTGTCGGACAGGATCGTGCCTGTGTGATTGATACCATGAATGGATACACGGATCTCGGACGGGCTGTTCGGGAACTGACGGATAAACCGCTGAGGGTTGTGAATACGCATGGACATCCGGACCACATCTTTGGCAATGTTTATTTCGATGAAGCGTATATGCACCCGGCGGATTTGCCGTTAGCCCAGTGACAGGGATTCGCTGGATCGCGATCCTCATTTCCGGTGCACTTTCCGGTATCGGAGGCATCTGCTTTGCCTATTCGCTGCTGGGGAACTTTTCCCCGAGCATCTATCAGGGCTTTGGATATCTCGCCATTGCAGCCATGATTTTCGGGAACTGGAATATTGGGCCGACGACGCTGGCCTGCCTGTTCTTCGGCCTCGCCAAATCCGGCGGTCTGCAGCTGTGCATCGCGGCTCAGTTGCCCGGCAAGTATACCGATCTGTTCCTCATGCTGCCTTATGTTCTGACCCTGCTTCTGCTCATTTTCTTCTCCAAAAAGAACCACCCGCCGAAAGCGGCGGGTGAACCCTGGGACAAGAGCAGACGGTAGAGGCAAAGGACGACAATAACAGACAGAATCTGTCAACTCATTTAGGATCTGTCCGGAAGGATGAACGATGAAAAAGATAAGCGGTTTTGTTGGCCGGTATATGGCTATACTTGTCCTGGCGGTGGCTGCACTGGCTCTGTTTCTGCCGGAGTCCTGTCTGTGGATTCAGACCTCCTGGATCAACGGTTTGTTAATGCTGGTCATGTTCGGAATGGGACTGACCCTGAAATTCGATGATTTCGCGATCGTTTTCAGTCGCCCAAGGGACATGCTGATCGGGTGCGTGGCGCAGTTTACGGTGATGCCGGCACTGGCGTATTTTCTGGGGAAACTGTTCGGACTGGACAGTGGACTGCTGGCAGGGGTCGTCCTGGTGGGCGCGTGTCCGGGCGGGACGTCCAGCAATGTGATGACCTACCTGAGCAGAGGGGATGTGGCGCTGTCGGTGGGGATGACGAGCGTGAATACCCTTCTGGCCCCATTCCTGACCCCGGCCATCACCTACCTGATGCTCAGGACTTCCGTTTCCGTGGATGTCCTGAGCATGTTCATCTCCATTGTTCAGGTGGTGATCATTCCTGTTGTGCTGGGTTTCCTGATTAACCGGGTATGGGGCGAATATACGAAACGGGTTGCGGACAGCCTGCCGCTTGTTTCGGTAGCGGCCATCACGCTGATTGTGGCGGCAGTCGTTTCGCATAATGCCGAACGGATCCGTGAAACCGGAGCAGTGGTCTTTGTCGTTGTCATCCTGCATAACGTTCTGGGGTATCTGGCCGGATATGGCATAGGGGTCGCGCTGCATCTGCCGGTGGCCAAACAGAGGGCAGTGTCCATTGAGAGAGGAATGCAGAACACCGGACTGTCCTCCTCTCTGGCAAACAGTGCGTTTTCCACTCTCGGAATGGC
>JAFUBF010000026.1 GCA_017460325.1 Clostridia bacterium
TACTGAAACGAAGGTATCTCGGTGTTTTAAAGGCTTTTTCCGCATTGTGCGCTATAAACCCGAAAATTCAGGTGAGTATAAACATTGTGATATTAAAGGCATTTGGAGGTTACTGCTGAAACAGATAAATGCCATTGGATTCTGTATAGGACTTGCGCACGTCCAGATGCAGCGTAATTCGTCCGCGGCAGTGGATGCGCTGGATGAGCAGGTAGGATTCCAGCAGTTCGATTTCCTCATCCAGCGGAATCGCCAGGGAATTGGTCTCAATGCAGCTGCGCAGGATGCGGGAGATGGACTGAATCAGGGTAATGGAGGTTTCCTTTTCATCCAGCTGAATGCTGCGCATGACCAGACTCAGGGTATTGAAGAGGAAGTGCGGATTGATCTGCATCTGCAGTTCCTTCATTTTGGACTCGGCCAGGTATCGCTTCTGCCGTTCGTTCTCCAGCGTCTGTTCGGTAAGGCGCTCCCGGATTTCGAAATTACGGCTGATCTCCGCAAGCATTTCCCGGATGGTCCGTTTCATGTCATTGAAGGCCTGAACCACCAGATTGATTTCCTCATATTCATCCGGCTCAATATCCGGAGCGTCAAAATGCTTGTTGCGCACCTGAATGGTGGCCTCCGTCAGCTTTCCGATAGAGCTCGATACCCGGCGGAACATTCGAGTATTCAGCCAGAGGACGAAAAAGCTGCCCACCAGAAGGGAAAGGGTCAGGAGCACAAGACGGATGCGCATCTGCCCGGCCTGGTAAGCGTAGAAGGCGCTGATTTCATCCAGATAGGCATTGGTAAAGAGATCCAGGTTGTTCTGCAGCAGCAGGTCCAGTTCCTCGATATAGTCGATGTTCCAGTTGCTGCGGCCCCTGCCCGGGGACACATAGCTGTCGATGACCTCCTCCCGGTGATCCAGCATCTGGGTCACCACCCGGACCATCATCCTTCCGCTGCCGTCGGGCGCGATGTCCGGTTCAATGGCCCTCAAAATGCGCCGGACCTCGCTCTCGCTGGCCTGATACTGTTCCAGCGCCGTGGGATTTCGTTCCTTGTTGTACAGGTGGAAATAGGTTCGGGATTCGCTGTAAGCGGTTTCCAGCTGGTTGGTGGTGCGGTAACTGTCCATGTAATCGGAATAACTGCGCATGTGGGTCCAGAACATGAGCAGAATCAGGAACGCATAGGCGATTACGATGCCGCCGAAGAGCACAGTGTGCTTCTGAATTTCCCTGCCAAATGTTTTCATTTCATCTCACGTATCCGCTCTACGAGTTCCTCAAGGCCTGATGAATACTTTGCATAAACCGGTTCAACGGCAGCTTTCCAGGCCTCAGGATCCTCCGGTTCAATGATGTCCACGTGCTGCGAGCGCAGAAAAGCATACGCCTTCTCCTCGGCCATGCTGATTTCGTTTCGGTTGAATTCCATTGCCCGGACGGCAGCCTCCTGCAGTACCGCATGGTCCGCTTCGGAAAGATGATTCCAGGTGATCTCACTCATGACCACAATGCTGGGTGGATACATGTGGCCGGTTCGGATGTAATAGGGCGCCACCTGATAGAACTTGTTGGAGGTATAGCTGGCCACCGGATTGTCAGCTCCGTCCACCGCGCCCGATTCCAGTGTGTTGTACAGTTCTGCGTAGGTGCTCTCCACCGGGATGGCGCCCAGAGCCTGAAAGGTATCCTCCAGAATGTCCGAGACCATGGCCCGGATCCGCAGACCCGAAAGCTCCTCCACCCGGTGAATGGGCCTGTTTACCATGAACAGATTGCGCTGCCCCTCATCCAGATAGAAGAGGCCTACCATCTGTGTGCCGCTTTCTGCCAGATCCGCAAGGATTTCCCTGCCGGCATCTCCCAGGAGGACGTTCCATAAATGATCCCGGTCCCGGAACAGGAAGGGGAGCGCCAGAATATTGGTGGCATGGCTGCCGGCCTTGGAAAGGGATCCGCCGTTGGCCCGGTAAAGGTCCAGTGCGCCCATCTGTATCTGCTGATAGCTCTGCATTTCATCTCCCATGACACCGGAGGCGTAGACCTCTATCTCCATATGCCCGCCGGAGAGTTCCCTGACCTGTTCCGCAAAATAGCGGGCAGTCCTGGTGGTGATGTTTCCCTCCGGGTTCACGTCCCCGTAACGGAGGATGATCTTATCCGCCCGCCGGGCAGGGGATGGATAGTCCGTCCTGCAGACATAGATGGCCAGGAGGGCGACGATTCCTGCGGCTGCCAGGAGCAGCAGCGGCAGTTTCCATTTCTTCATACTTTTCATACACGACAAAATCGAGAGACCGCGCACCCGTCAGCTGCGGATGTGCGGTTTCCCGAGTCATTTCCTTATGTTTTATGCAGCGACGCCGTAAACCAGATTCGGCAGGAACAGCACGGCATCCGGGAACAGCACCATGAACAGGATCACCAGAATCACGGCTGCGTAGAAGGGCCAGCCGTCCCGGAACGTATCCTGAATGCTGCAGCCCATGATGTCGGAGGTGGCATACAGGGCCACGCCCACGGGCGGCGTCATGACACCGAACGTGACGGTGGTCATCATGATCATGCCGAACACCACTTCATTGACACCCACCTGTCGCATGACCGGCAGCAGAATGGGGGTAAGAATCAGGGCGATAACTGTCGTTTCCATGAACATCCCGCAGATGAGCAGGAAGACGATGACGAGCAGCAGCAGGATATACGGATTGCTGGTTACCTGAACCAGGGCACCTGCAATGGATACGGTGATGTCATCGTAGACAACGCCATAGGCGAATACGCCGGAAAAGGCCAGAATGATGGTAATCACCGTGATGTCCTTTACGGAGGACCGGAGGGTGTCCATCAGGGTTTTCCAGTTCAGTTCCCGGTAGATGACGGTTCCCACCAGCAGCGCATAGGCGCAGGCAAAAGCGCCGGATTCCGTCGGGCTCATGATACCAAAACGGATGAGCAGAATCAACAGAATCGGGAACAGCATGGCCCAGATGCACTCGAAGAAGGTGCGGATGATCTCACTGAACGGTGCCGGATGCGCATGCTCCGGCTGATAGCCGTACTTGCGGGCACTCCAGTTAACCGCCAGCATGAGCAGAACGCACATCAGGATGCCGGGCACCCATCCTGCCATGAACAGCCGTCCGATGGACACCTCACCCACGGTGCCGTAGATGATGAGGCCCATGGAAGGGGGAATGGTGGCGACGATGAGGCCGGAAATGCCGTTAATGGCGGCAGACCAGCCCTTGCGGTACCCCAGTCGGGTCATTTCCGGTCCCAGGATACGGCATTCCATGGAGGCATCTGCCACGGCGGAGCCGGATACGCCGCCCATCAGGGTGGACATCAGGCAGGACACCTGGCCGATGTTGCCGTACATGTGGCCCGTGCACGCGTTACAGAATTTCAGCAGTCGTTTGGTGATGCCGCAGGAGTTCATCAGGTTGCCGGCCAGGATGAACAGCGGAATGGCCAGCATGGTATAGCTCTGGGAGGTGGAAATGGATTTCTGTACCAGTACGGTCATGGGCAGTTCCCGGACCACAAAGAAGGTAAATCCCGAGAGACCGATGGAAAAGGCCACCGGCATGCCTGTCAGAAGCAGGACCAGAAATACACCAATTGCGATATACATTAGCCGATATCCCTCGCTTTCCCGGTGTCGACCATCTCGCTTGCCGGCGTTCTGATGCGGCGGATCAGGCTGATGGTAGTGGAAATGATCATCAGCAGTGCGCCCACTGGCACGGCCATGGTCACCCAGCTGTAACTGATGTTCAGTGCCACGATTTTCCGGCTCCAGCCGGTGCGGACCATGCGTGCGCCATAGAAGACCAGAACGCCCAGAAAGGCGATGATCATGCACTTGTAGATGATGTCCAGGGCCTTCTGGAGGCCCACGGGGAACTTGCGGACCAGCAGATCCACGCCGATCAGGCCGGAGCCGCGCACGGCGATATCGCCGCCCAGGAAGATCAGCCAGGCAAAGGCCACCAGCGCCACATCCTGAGCCCAGTTGAGAGGATGCTTAAATGTGCGCATCAGGGCAGAGACGAAGACCAGTATGGTAAGACCTGCCAGCAGAATCAGCGCCAGCAGTTCCTCAAAACGGCAGAACTTTTCATAGGCTTTTTTCATTGTTTCTCTTCCTTTGCATGAAGCTTTGGAAAAAGGCGCAAGGCGACACGGCCTTGCGCCTCACAGGGAAAACGATAGTGGTTTGTCGCCCCCGGATTATCCGGGACAGAACCGCGGATGTTACTGCAGTCCGGCCTCGGTGTAGAGAGCCTGGCGCAGGTCGGTCCAGCCGAGCTGCTCATAGGCAACCTTGGCAGCTTCCTTGAAGGGCTCCTTGTCCACTTCGACCAGCTGCATGCCGTTGTCGGTCAGGACCTTCTTCAGGTCTTCCTGCGCGGCAATGACTTCCTGTGCGTTCTGATAGGCGCACTCCTGGAAATCCTTCTCAACGATCTCCTGATATTCCGCCGGCAGCTTGTCGAACCAGGTCTGGCCGCAAACCACGAAGTTGAAGAGGTTGATGTGCTCGGTCATGGAAGCGACCTCGCAGACTTCATAGATCTTGGAGGAGACAGCAGAGGTGTTCTGGACTTCGCAGCCATCAATGGCCTTGGTCTGGATGCCGTTGTAAACCTCGCCCCAGCCGATGTTGTAAGCGGTGGCGCCCAGAGCCTCAATGGACTTGGTGTAGGGAGCGGCGCCCGGGGTGCGGATGACAACGCCCTTCAGATCCGCGGGGGTGTTAAAGGCCTTGTGGCCCATGAAGGAACGGGAACCGTCAAAGTAGTTGTAGCAAAGAGGATGCAGACCCTGCTTGTTGAGCTCATCATCCCAGGCCTTAAAGGTGGCGGTCTCCATGACCTTGACGCCATCCTCATAGGTGTCCACGAAGTAAGCCATGTTCAGAATGCCCATGTCATTGACATAGCTGGACATCCGGCCTGCGTCGGTCAGCACGGCAATGCCCATGCCCTGCAGCGCCTGGTCAATCATGTCTTCCTCGGCGCCCAGCTGGCTGGAGGGATAAATGGTCACAACCACATGTCCGTCGGTATCGGCCAGGATCTTGTCGGCGGCTGCTTTCATGCCGGCATAGATCATGGATGTTTCGGTCTGGGTGGTGGAGAGCTTGAGCTCATACTTGTCTTTTGCGGCAGACGCACTGACGGCCAGAGACAGCATCATGGCCAGAGCCAGAACGACAACGAGAATCTTTTTCATACGTAAACCTCCTGCAATGTTGTTTTTCGTTTCCAACGAAACTGACAACATTATAGGATTCACCTGTTTCCCCTGACCATGGAATAAAATCACCTGACTTGGAAAATTTGGCACAAACCTGTCCGAAGGGAAAACCGGTAATGGATCGCCCCCTCCGTCCGCACCTCCTCCCTGCGGTCCCTGATCCCCATCTCAGGCGGTGGTCCGGTGGACTCATTCCGGAAACACAGGACCGCCATTTTCCCCGTGCGGGCTCTGACAGAGAACCCGTCGGGTCCATGACCTTGCGTGACAATCTGATAAGTGAGATGCATCTTCAGGAAGTTTCCCATGGAACCGGCCTGCGGGATACCTGAGAAATGACCGGCGTCCCTCTTGTTTTTGTGCCGATTTTTGTGTATCCTATGGGCAACAGGTCCGGCGCAGACAGACCGGGCAATAAAGTTAAGGAGAGAAACGGTATGGGAGAACAGAATAACCAGGATACAAGGCGCAGGATTGCATTTGTGGGATCTGAATGTTACCCCTTCGTCAAGACCGGCGGTCTTGGGGATGTCATGTACGCATTGCCCCGCGCACTCATTGAGCAGGACTGCGATGTCCGCGTGTTCCTGCCCAAGTACGCCTGCATTCCGCAGAAATATAAGGAAAAGATGGTGTACCGCGGGTCCTTTATGATGAACCTCTGTCAGGGCGGCCGGGAGTTTTTTGTCGGCATCATGGAACTCGTCATGGATGGCGTCATTTATGATTTCATCGAGAATGAGGAGTTCTTCAGCTGGGGCAATCCCTATACGGATCTGTTTGCGGACATTCCGAAGTACAGCTATTTTTCCAAGGCATCCCTGGCAGCGATGAACTTCATGGAATGGACGCCGGACATTGTCCACTGCCATGACTGGCAGGCGGCACTTGTCCCCATCTATCTGAAGACACACTTTGCCCCGACACCGGTGGGTCAGGCCAGGAGCGTTCTGACCATTCACAACCTGCGGTTCCAGGGAATCTGTGGGATTCCGCACATGAAGTACTGGACGGATATTCCGGGCTATGTCTTTGATTATCCGTACATGAAGCAGGGCGAGGACGACGCCAACATGATGAAGGGCGGTCTTGCGTTTGCGGACTGCATCACGACGGTCAGCCAGACCTATGCGGGTGAGATTCAGACAGGCTTCTACGGTGAGCGGCTGGATGACCATCTGCGGTATCATTCCGGCAAGCTGGTCGGCATCGTCAACGGAATCGATGTGGAGCAGTGGAACAGCGAGACGGATGCGCTGCTTGCGGCAACCTATTCCGAGGCAGACGTGATCGAAAAGAAGAAGGCCAACAAGCTGGCACTCCAGGAGAAGCTTGGCCTTGTGCAGGACGAGAACAAGCTGGTCCTCGGACTCATCTCCCGTCTGACCAATCAGAAGGGTCTGGACCTCGTAAATGCCATCCTGAACGATATCGTGGATGACAATACCCAGGTGGTTGTGCTGGGCACCGGAGATCCCAACTATGAGAATTCGTTCCGGTACTATGAGAGCGTGCATAAGGGCAAGGTCTGTGCCTATATCTCCTACAACGAGGCGCTGGCCCATCAGATCTATGCGGGTTCGGATGCTCTGCTTGTGCCGAGTCTTTTTGAGCCCTGCGGCCTGACGCAGCTGATTGCCATGCGTTACGGGACCATCCCCATTGTTCGTGAGACAGGCGGCCTCAAGGATACGGTGCAGCCATATAATGAGAACACCAACGAGGGCAATGGATTCACCTTTATCGACTATGACCCGAGCGTCCTCTTCGACTGCATCAATCGCGCGAAGAGTGTCTATTTCGGAGAGCGTGAACGCTGGGATGAAATGGTCAGGCGGGATATGGCCGTCGATGTATCCTGGAAGAAATCGGCCAGCGAATACCTGGACCTCTACAAGAAGCTGAAAGGCTGAGCACAGGGTCTGCTTTTGCAGACAGAAGACAGGGCTGTCATCCTTACGGATGACAGCCCTGTCCGGCATAATGGGAGTCTGAGATTATCTGAATAATTGGCGGACTCACTTTGTATGTTTGGATGAAGTCAGGGGCAGTGGTCAATGCAATAGACTGTATATTTCACGATCCGTGTACTGACTGACCAGATAGCGAGGATAACAACAACCTTACAGAACTGCATTAGCCATGTCGCTCTCAAAAAATGTTGCATATGGTTGTTTTCCCAGCTATAGACAGCGGTGACATACAGCGCTCCTCTGGAGCGGAAGTACACGATTCGTTTACAAATATAGTGCTCTGATGATTCTGTCCGTCATTCGTGCAAAACTTTTTTCCTGAAATCATGCGGCCCTTGTTCAGCCGAGAATAGAACGTTTGTCCGACTTCGTCGGAATATACGCAAAGAGAAAACAACGGCCCGGGAAGAAGTTTTGAAAAAAGCTGAGTTTTGAAAGGTTCAGGAAAGGTTGTCAACTTATAATGCACCTGTCCCCGATGAACGGGGCAATTCAGAAAAGGAGTTGACTGAGATGAAAAATACGATAAAGACCTGGATGGCCACACTGGCACTGGCTTCAATACTTTCCCTGAGCATTCCTGCATTTGCAGAGACGGCAACCGAGACGACGGAGAATCCCGCTGCAGTGGAAGAGACGACAACGCCGGCTGAGGATACTGCGACCACTGAGGAGGCTCAGTCGTCCGATACGGCACTGATAGAGGCATATGCGGCATACGCCGAGGCAAGATACAATGCGAAGGCACAGAAGCGTCAGGAGGCCCTGAAGACTGAACTGGATGGCTATGTGGAGGCCGGAAGCATGACCCGGGAGCAGGCGGACCTTATCCTGAATGCGGAAACTGAGAGAAGCGCAGCCCGCAAAGAAGCCCGGAACGGGAAAAACGGTTCCTGCACAGGCATGCCGAAGAGCATGAACGGACAGCCCGGAAAGATGCCGGGGAACGGTGGCAGAAACGGA
>JAFUBF010000331.1 GCA_017460325.1 Clostridia bacterium
ACTACTCAGGACACATAGCCGCCACACCCCTCTGTGGCTCGACACGGCGCGTTCCAAAAGGTATGGAGCACACGACATTACAAACCCCAGTAGCGGTTTCCGAACGCAACTCCGTGCAATTCCGGCGAGTCACTGCGCGTTTCAGTTGATCAGGACGCATGTACGGAAAAAGAGACAGGTTGATCCCCGTCTCTGTATCCTGGTTTCCCTTGAACCCTGTTTGGACTCTTTCCTCCTGCCGTTCTTCAGGATTTCAAGTGCGTGTTCATCCATCTCATACCGGGTTGCTGTCTCCATGTTGAAGACTGCAGCCTTTCCATCAGTTTGTGTTTTCCCGGATGCGAAAGAAATGCGGAAGAACGCAGCACTATCAGGCATTCAATGTTGATCAGCCGTACAACAGGCCGGATGAATTCTCCCCCATTTCCGGAATGGGAGGATTCCTCTTTCCTGCATAGCGTTTCCAATACGGAATATAGCCGAAACACCGCAAACCAACGCCTTTCGCCGCACGCTTGCGACTCTCTGCGGGATGTTCTCAGCAGCTTCAGATTCGTAACTTTACAACCGAGTCAATTGTCAGAGCCCGGTAAACGCGGTATAATTCCCATCGAAGTGAAGCAGCAGTCCCTCTGCTCATCCAAGCACCGGAGACGGATGAGGAAAAGACTCCGGGTATGCGAGGGAGCTGGAACATGATTTTGAACTGTTCTGCTGCAAAAACAGGGGTTAAGAGATGACGACGGAAAAAAAGTCCCACTGGTACGTTGTGCGTACCCTGGCCGGGCGTGAGGAACTCGTCGTTTTTCTTTTAAACAGGCTGATCGAGTACCCGGCCGAAGCCGATGTATTCGTGGAAGAGCTGATGATTCCGACCCGTCATGTCAAGTTGCTGCGCAACGGGAAGGTCGTTGAGAAAAACCGGAAGCTTTTCCCCGTCTATGTCTTCGTGAAGATGATCCGGACCACCCAGACCTGGTATTCGGTACGGTTTACCTACGGGGTGACCGGATTTGTCGGGATTAATAAGCGACCTACTGCCATCTCGGCCGCCGAGTTGGAGCAGGTTATGAAAGTCCAGCTTCCGGAGAAGAACGACCTCCGGGTGGGTGACCGGGTTAAATTCAGATGGTCATTTGAATATGCGATGCTGGGTTTCCCGGAGGGCATTGAGATGACGATCGAGAAAGTGAGCGATGATGAACGGGTACTGGCGGTCTCATTCATGCTTGCCAACCGGAAAAACGTGATAGAATGCGATTATGATTTCTGTCAGGTACAGAAAGCCGAGGAAGGACAGTAAAGTGTCCATTCAATACACATGATGTCCCCCGGGCATTCACGGTACTGTTTACACTGCCAGAGATTCGGGATAAGGACAGGCAGAGGCAAAGTTGGCAAACCTGTGCAGAGCACCTGGCCCCATACTTGTTCTCTTTTTTTCGTGTTGCCTCACTCAGGTTTGTGGCAAGTGTGCACATTTCCGCAGCAAAATTGCCACACTCATTTTTCATGTTCTGCGCAAAATACGCAAAAAAGCGGGAGGTCAACTCCCGCAAACACACCTGTCCAACTCCACAATCCTGCTTTCCGAACGGAAGAGTACTCAAATACACTCATACAAGGAGAGACTGCGCAGAAACGCTCATTACCTGGGAAAGATGCACAGAGACAGAAGGCAGAGGGGACTCCAAATCAACAGTGCACAATCTTTCGGAACAGAAACGTTTTCCGCGCAGTCTCCAAAGAAATGGGGTGATGTATGAAAAAATGCACCCAAAGCATTTCCTCCATCATCATGCATCACACAGAGCTTCTGCGATGATGCCTCTCAGTCACAACAGCCTCCGGCCATGTGAAAAGAGCATTTTGAATATCAGGATCATTTTACAGGCTCACCTGCAAACTGTCAATATCATCTGCGATATTTTTCTGCGCCAAATTCCATCTGTTC
>JAFUBF010000332.1 GCA_017460325.1 Clostridia bacterium
ACTGTTCATCATCGTGGCTGTGCCCCCCTTTCCTTAAATGAAGCAGAGGCAGTGCCCGCCTGCTGTCCGTCTGGTCTCCGTACACACGGTTCAGCACCTGCCGAACCGCCTGTTCATCCAGATGCCGCTGCAGATTTCCGCCCTCCGCCAGGGAAACCGCGCCGGTTTCCTCGGATACGATCAGGACCGTGGCATCCGAGACCTCGCTCATGCCGATTCCCGCACGGTGCCTCGTGCCCAGGTCCCGTCCGACACCCGTGGTGTCCGAAAGGCGCAGCAGACAGGCGGCCGCCACCACCCGATCCTCTCTCAGGATCACGGCCCCGTCGTGCAGGGGCGTTTTCGGCTCAAAAATATTCTCAATCAGGGGCTGGGAAATCAGGCCGTCCACATGTGTTCCGGTGGCAATGACATCGTTCAGGCGGATCCCGTTCTCAATGACGATCAGGGCACCGACCCGGCGCCTTGACATGTTCATGACCGCCAGGGTAATTTCATCGATGATGTTATCCGATTTGCGGTTCTCGTTGAATACCCCCGGCTCAAGGTTCCCCAGTTCCTCCAGAATCCGCCGGATTTCCGACTGGAACAGCACGACGATCATCACGGGCCCTGCATTGATAATCCACGTCAGGAGCATGTGGACACTGCGCATTCCCAACACGCCGCTCAGCCATGTCAGAAAAAGCAGAATGACGATGCCCTTCAGCGTCTGTGACACACGCGTATTGCGGACATGGAGGATCATCTGGTAAATCACCACAGCCAGAATCAGGATATCCACGAAATCCATGATATCCGGATAATGCCACACATTCCACGCGATCGTAATCAGCGGTTCAAATAATTCTCGCACTGTCTAATCCTCACCCTGCCTCATTCAAATCCGGCTCATTATACATCATTTCCGGGCGTTAATACAGCCCCGCCACGGAATTTCCAGTCTCTGTTTCCATCAGAAAAAGACCCGCCGCCGCTCCTCCGGGATTTCCAGCACCACCATGTCCGAAACCTGCTCCCGCCGGGCCACATAGATCAGGATGTCTTCGCCGGGCCGGATTCCGGCCTCCCTCAGCATCCCGCACACCGTTTCATACGCCACCTCAGGGGAGTTGTTTTCCCCGGAGAGATGGCCGAGAAAGGCAGCCTGTGTGCCCGATGCATACAGGCGGATCAGCGCCCGGGCGCAGTCCTCATTGCACAGATGTCCCCGCCTTGAGAGAATCCGCTGCTTGAGATGGTAGGGATAGCGGCCGTTTCTCAGCATCTCCACGTTGTAGTTGGCCTCAAGCAGCACCGCCTGCGCACCGGCGATTTTCCCGATCCACTCCTCGTTCACATGGCCGATGTCCGTTACCACCGCCGCGGAAAGTCCCCCGCAGCTCAGCAGATACCCCACCGGTTCCCCGGCATCGTGGGGAATCGAAAAGGGCAGGACGTTGATGTTCCCGATATAAAAGTCCATCCCCGTCTCAAAGGCATACCGCTTTTCCATGGGAATGTCCGCATCCCGCCGGAGGATCCCCTTCCAGGTTTCCGTATTGGCGTAGACGGGAACCCCGTATTTTCTTGTAAACACGTAAATGCCGCGGATATGGTCCACATGTTCATGGGTAATCAGGACCCCGTCAAGGTCAGCAGGGGTCAGGCCCAGCTGCCGCAGCGCCCCGCAGATTCTCGCGGCGGAAATCCCGGCATCCACCAGGAGACGCGTCCCGCCAAAGGAAACAAAGGTGCAGTTTCCCGCTGAGCCGGAAGCCAGCGGGCAAAATATCATTTTCACAATTATTTACAAACCCTTCATGAACGAGTACAATGATTTTTACCCGTCAGGATACACATTGGACCGCTTCTGCAGGAAAACCCGCAAACCCGGCCTGATTGTAATTATACCGCAAAAAACACATGGAAGCAAAGAGGATTTTCCCATGGAAAACGATCGTCTCTGGGGGCGGCTTGTGGACCGCCACCACCGCATACTCCGCAGCGAAACCGTGCCTATCGAGGACGGAAACACCGAAGCTGCCCTGCTTGAACTGTGCCGCCGCTTTGACATCCAGCGGCCCCTTCAGCTGCGCAAGCATGCCTATGAGTATGAAAATTTCAATACCACCTTTTACACCCAGGAACATTTCACCGAGCCCATTTCCTTTTTCCGGCTGGAGATCGAACGGATTTCCGCCCCGGGCAGCTCCACCCGTCCGCGCCCCCGCCTGCCCATCGAGGATGCATGAGCACGCCGGTTGTCGGGCGCTTTGCCCCCACCCCCAGCGGGTTTCTGCACCCGGGCAATCTGCTCTGCGCCATGATCGCCTACCTCTCCGTCCGCACGCGGGGCGGCCGCTGCCTCCTGCGCATTGAGGATCTGGACCGGCCCCGCTGCCCGGCGTCCCTTGTCCGTCAGTGCATCTCGGACCTTAACTTTCTCGGTTTTCGATGGGATGGTCCCATCCTTTACCAGAGCGAACGGACCTCTGCCTATCTGGCTCAGTTCCGCCGTCTCCGGGAAACCGGGCAGGTCTACCCCTGTTTCTGCTCCCGGGCTCAGCTGCATGCCAGCCAGGCGCCCAACCGCGGGGACACCCTCTACGTCTATCCCGGCACCTGTCTCACCCTGACCCCCACGGAGATCCGGCAGCGCATGCAGGAAAAGGACCCCGCCTACCGCCTGCACGTTCCTGATATTTCCATCACCGTTCAGGACCGGATTCAGGGCCCGTTTACCGCCGACCTTGTCCGGAATCCCGGTGATTTCATTCTCCGCCGCGCCGACGGTGTATTTGCCTATCACCTGGCGGTGGTCACGGATGATGCCGAATCCGGCGTCACCGAGGTGGTCCGGGGCTGCGACATTCTCACCGCCACCCCCTCGCAGATCTATCTGCAGCAGCTGCTGGGCTTTCCTACCCCCGTTTACGCCCACATCCCCCTCCTGGTCGACGCCAACGGGCGCCGCCTGGCCAAACGGGATCAGGCCGTGTCCCTTTCCGCCCTTTCCAAGGTGTACCGTCCCGATGAAATCCTTGGTGCACTGGCCGCCAGTGCCGGTCTGATTCCCGAGTGGCGCCCCTGCACCCTTGAGTCCCTGATGCCCCTTTTTGACCTGAGACGCCTGCCCAGGACCGACCTCCGTCTGCCCGAGGGGTTTTCGGGCACTTCCCCCGTGTAAAATCCCCTTTGGCGGCCGGGCCCGGTATTCTGCTCAGGTTTGTCAAAGGTTGTTCCCTGTCCGTAACACCGTGACGAAAGCCAAAACAACATGATAAGGAGGCCTCCGTATGATTCCGGACATTCCGCAGCTCCCCATGAACCCCACTCTCGAGGGACAGGCCGAACTGATCGAGCACATTGTGTACTCGGAAAACGGTCAGGACCTTTCCCTCCTCCTTCCCTGGGCGCCTCTGGATAACCGCCTCGGTCAGCAGCCGCATCCGCTGATTCTGTTTGTTCAGGGTTCCGCCTGGACAACGCCGAACCTGGGGTACGAAATCCCCATGCTCTCCCGGTACGCGGAGGAAGGATATGCCGTGGCAACCATCCGGCACCGCAGCGCCATGGACGGCTATCCCTTCCCGGCCTTCCTGGTGGATACCAAATGTGCCATCCGTTTTCTGCGGGCAAACGCCGGGAAATACGCCCTGGATGCGGACCGGATCGTCGCCTTCGGCACCTCCTCCGGCGGCAATGCCGTCTGCCTCCTGGGTCTCACCGGAGATGACCCCGAATTCCGCACCCCGGAATACGACGCGTACAGCGATGCCGTACAGTCTGTCATTTCCTGCTTCGCGCCCACCGACCTGCCTGCCCTGTTCGACAGTTTCGCCGACTCCCCGGACAGAAACGCCACTCTGTCCGCGTATTTCGGTCCGGACCCGGATCGCTGGCGTGAACACATGGTCCGTTACAGTCCCCTTTACCGGGTAGAGGACGGAAAGCCGGTCCCGCCCTTCCTCCTTCTCCACGGTACCGCCGATTCTCTTGTCTCCTGTTCCCAGATGGATCGGTTTTATACCCGGCTCCGGGAGGCCGGCGCCGAAGTCAGGGCCTTCCATGTCACCGGTGCGGAGCACGAGGGGAATTTCTGGTCGCCTCAGGTTCGCGCCCTGATTCATGAGGAAATTGTCACCCGACTCGGGAAATCCCCGACCCATTGACAAAAGCCGTACCGGACCGGTACGGCTTTTACTGTGCGAATTTCTTTTGTCCGGGGGATGGTCAGGTAGCCGGTCCGGGGATTTCCAGCAGATCCCTTATGATCCGCTTTTCCGCCCCGTTGGGCCTGCAGGGGCTCTCCGGCGGCAGATACAGAATTCCCTCCACCCCAGCGCGTGAGGCACAGTCCATGTCAATAGTCCGGTCTCCCACATACGCCGTCTTCTGCCGGTCCGGGTGATATCTGGCCAGAAGATACCCGATTCCATCCGGCGCCGGCTTGCGCGGAAAGCGGTACAGACTGGTAACAGCTTCTTCAAAATACGACGCAATTCCGTGCCGTTTCAGAAGCGTCTCCGTCGTCCGGCCCCGGTGGGTATACACGTACAGGCCTGCCCCGCGCTGCCGCAGGCATTCCAGCATTTCGGCAGCGTTTTTCATGAGGCGAATGTCCTGCAAACGCCGGCCACTTACCGCTGCGTACCTGTCCCGGATCTCCTCCAGGGGGCGCCCCAGTCCGTTTGCCATCTGACTGAGGAAGGCCGACAGGGAATCCGCAATCAGGCGATCATAAATCTCGCGCTCCGGCATTTGCAGGCCGAATTCTCTGCACACCTGCGCCACACCGGCCACCATGACCGGATAGGAATCCACCAGCGTCCCGTCCAGGTCAAAGATATACGCCCTCATGGCAACCCCCCGTCCTTGTAGTGTTGCTTAGGCTTTCGGCGCCGTATGATTGACAGAAAACGATATTTGGCAAACCGGTGCAATGCACCGGGCCCACTCCCTTGGCCGGCATTATACACCGGCCGCGGTGGGCCTTGCAATTCCTGTGTCAGCCGACGACGGCCAGACTGCTGAGGGACCAGCCATCCTCAAAACGCCGCAGATATTCCTGTGTACAGCGCCGGCATCGCGTGAACTGCCTTTCCGCCGCCTCCACGTCATCATACACTTTCCACAGCCCGCAGATCTTCCATTCTTCCTTTCGATGCATGAAACCATCCACATCTGCCGGGGGATAGCCCAGGAACAGACCGATTTCATGAGGAAATTCACCCGATTCCCGAAGTCGCCCGATGAGCTGCACAATGCACCGGTCCGGATTCCCGCAGTCGTATCCGCATTCTCACA
>JAFUBF010000333.1 GCA_017460325.1 Clostridia bacterium
CCGGCGGCGTGGTGCAGGCCTGGATCCGCACGCGGCTGGCCGCCTCGTCCATCAGGTCCACCGCCTTGTCCGGCAGGAACCGGTCCGGAATATACCGGTCGGACAGCTTAACCGCCGCCGCCAGGGCCTCGTCGGTGATGCGCACCTTATGATGGGCCTCGTACCGGTCCCGCAGGCCGCAGAGGATGCTCAGGGTTTCCTCAGCCGTGGGCTCGCCCACCGTCACCGGCTGGAAACGGCGCTCCAGGGCGGAATCCTTCTCAATATGCTTCCGGTATTCCTCCAGGGTGGTGGCGCCGATGCACTGGATTTCCCCCCGGCTCAGGGCCGGCTTCAGGATGTTTGCCGCGTCCAGTCCTCCCTCGCTGTTGCCCGCGCCGATGATGGTATGCATTTCATCCATGAACAGCAGCACGTCGCCCGCCTTGCGCAGCTCATCCATGACGTTCTTCAGCCGTTCCTCAAACTCGCCCCGGTACTTCGTTCCCGCCACCAGGGATCCCATGTCCAGACTCAGCACCCGCTTGCCCGCCAGCATCTCGGGAACGTTGCCCTGCACGATGCGCTGGGCCAGCCCTTCCACCACCGCCGTCTTTCCGACACCGGGCTCCCCGATCAGGAGCGGATTGTTCTTGGTCTTTTTCCCGAGAACCTGAATCACGGCTTCGATTTCTTTTCCCCGGCCAATCATGGGTTCAAGCCGCATTTCCCGGGCTTCCTGCGTGAGATTGCGGGCAAACTGACTGAGGGCACCGGCGGCGTTTTTCGCCCCTGCCGATTCCGTATTCCGCTTCCGGACGGACTCCACCTCCTCCGGGGTGGGCGCCTCCTCCGAGGAGGCAATCTGCTTTGCTTCCTGCGGACGCTCAATATTGCCGAAGAGGCTGCTGAGTGTTCCTTTCAGCGCTTCAACCTCTTTCCCCATTTCATGCAGAATTTCATGGGCATGACATCCATCCTCATGCAGCAGTTCCAGCCAGAGATGGACCGTTCCGGCAGCCTTGCGCCGGTCAGAGGAAATATAGGCCGACGTCCGCAGGAAAATCCGCTGGAGATGGCCGGTAATGGCCTTGACTCTGGCGTACCCCACGTCTCCCTTTCCGTAACACCTCTGTACGATCGCTTCCAGCTGCCGGATATCCACCTCACCCAGAATGCCCTTGGTCACATCCTGGTCGGCCTTGGCCAGACCCACAAGAAGATGGCCGGTACCGACTGTCGATACCCCCATCCCGGCCGCGCACAGCTGTGCCTGGACGACCGCCTTTGTCGCAATCGGTGTATAACCATTCGGTATGATCACGATTCATTTTCCTCCGCACTCTGCGATTTTTTCCGTTTCACAATGGTCAGGAGCATGCTCCTCAGCGTTCCCGCGGCCAGTGCATCCTTCATCTGAAGCGGAAGCGGGACGGCCATGGGATTCAGGGCCGCCTGCATCAGCGTCGCCTCATCCTCCGTCACGATTTTCTCCGTTTTGAGCGTCTCAATGATCTTTGCCGCCTCCGTCGCACTGATCGAGGTGCCGATCCGCTGATACAGCGTCTGAAGCAGTTCCTCCCGACTGGTTGTGGCCAGCCGCATAATCCGGATGTATCCACCGCCGCCCTTCCGGCTCTCAATTACGTACCCGTGCTCCGGTGTAAAACGCGTCGCCAGCACATAGTTGATCTGGGAGGGGGCACACTGAAAATGCGCCGCAAGCTCATTTCGCCG
>JAFUBF010000334.1 GCA_017460325.1 Clostridia bacterium
CGTACATCTCCCCGTCATTTCCCTTTCGATCTGCTGATGACCGTGTATCTCATTCCGTCCGCCTCATGCACCGACTGATATAGGCAGACTTCCCTCACCGTCATCGTTGCAGGCACCACCTGAACAGATGCGGGAATTTCTCCGCCGGGGAGGATCGGTTTTCGAATCAGGGTGATATGCAGATTGAAGTTCTGTTGATCGTACGGGATATCCGAATCATCCAGCCGCTGCCGAACCTGCGCTGCCAGATCAGACAGTCTCGAAGATGGCTCTATACCTGCCCACAGCACCTTCGCTCCTCTGAAAACGCCAGGAGAGGACAGGGTGATGGAAAATGGCTCTGCCACCTCCGGTAAACATTCGGCCACGCCGGTCGTCCACTCTCCGATAAAAGCCAGGGTCAGATGCAGGTTGTCAGGAGACAGGTACCGTCCCTCTACCCCGGCAGCACGCAACCGGTTTTGCATTTCCGTCAGTGCCGCCCGAAAATCCGGTGTCGGTTCCAGTCCGATAAACAGGCGCACGATCATTTCCCTCCGACACCGTGGCATTCATGCAGTTCTCTCCGCGGTTCCAGATATCGGACTTCTTTGCCGGTTTTCCTTGCGTATTCAATCTCCGATTTCGTGCTGGAACCGATATAACCACCCACATTGATCACGTAGATTTCATCCGCCATGTCGATCTTCCGCTTGTGCATGTCATCCAGCATTTCCTTGGTCCCCTCCGTCCAAACCTCCCCGTCTCCCGAATGGCCGAAGAGGCCCACACTGATGACGATATTCCCCTCCAGGGTCAGACGCTTCTGCGCCTCCATGAAGGCATCTTTGAAACGGGTGCTCCCGCAAAGGGTAATTACCCTGTACTGACCGACCATCCTGTCATCCTTTCTCATCGTGCCTGATCACCGGAGAAGCGGACCTTTTCCGCTTCATGCAATCAGAGCGCATCCCCGAAGGCACACCGGGAACCTTCAGTTTTCGTTCTCTGGCATCTGATCCCGGAGAACTCCGTCCATCTGTGTCCCACTATATCGGAGCTCCGCCGTTTCTGCAGCGTTCCGGAGTCTGTCTTCCTGTCGCTGTATTCATGGACAGACGTGCCCTGTCCCCGGCCAGATCGGGCTGTCCGTTCAATGACCGCCCAGGTGCACGGGACGCCTTTTCCGTCTTTTCAGACAAACCACATTCGTCCGCTCCCTGCCTGATCCTTCACAGAGACTGCCAATCTGCCTGAAGTGCCGGAGCGAGTCAGAGCAGAAGCACTTCATCGCAGGAAGAGACCTGTGAAATGACTCCGTCTTTCACCCTGTACGCTTCCCCCCGCAGTTCTTCCCTGCCATTGCCTGTAAACAGGTAGCTCCCGTCCGGAATGGCGTAGAAAACCCTTCCCATGCTGTCCGCACAGGTGATATCCTCAAAAAGTCTCAGTCCGTCCAGCAGACTGTCCCGGATCTCCTGATAGTGTGGAAGCAGACACACTTTTGTCAGATTTAAACCTGTCAGGAACCTCTGATAGGCAGGGTCAGTGGCCTCCCCTTCTTCCTCAGGCTGCGCATATACCACATCCGCACTGTTCATACTTCCCGCACTGATTCCTATGACAACGCCCTTATAGATTGCCATCAGATCACGGAGATGGATTCTCTCAAAAAAACGGTTCTGTGTCGGCACATGCCCGCCGGAAAGAATCAGAAGATCTGATTCCCGCACAAGTGCAGTGGCCTGGTTCACATTTCTCCCATCCAGGACACGAAACTGTTCAAATGCAAAGCCTGCCTTTTCAAGCATTCGCTTTGTGGCTGAGGCGTAAAAGTCCGTCATCTCCCAGCCGTCCGGATTTGAACAGATGTACAGAATCCGACAGGAAACGGGAAAATGGGCCCGCAGTTCCTCCGCAAAACGATTGGCAGAATTCAGTTCTCCGGTGTCTGGATCATCCATCCTGCTGGTCAGAAAACAAATCATACCTTCCCTCCGTAGATTCCGGATCATATTCAGCGGTACCCCGCTTCACCCCTGTCAGTCGCACATCGCATTCCCAATCTCCATGTGACCGGTAAATTCATCATAACACCTATTCCCGCCAAAAACCACCATAAAATCCGTGCCATTCCCGAAGGGGATGGGTTGCGGTTCCCGTCCGCCTTGACACCCTGTTGAACGGCATCTGACTTTCCCCTCCGCAGGGGATGGCTGAAGTCCGCTGTTTTCATCCTGTGACGTCTCCCATTCCTTTCTGCAAAGAGGCCATATCCGGGCATCCCTCTCTCAGAGAAATCTGTATAGACATCCGCGTTCTGGGAGACGGGAAATGTACCTTTTCTTCAGTTACTTAACATCCGTTGATGTACGCAGGCAAAATCTCTGTCACCTGTCACATGGGTATTGACATTTTTTCATCCCACGGATAGAATGAGACCAACACAGCGGAGGAAGATCCGCCAAGTGAATTTCATATCCGGCAGTCATGTTCTGTCGGAAAAAAAGGAGGGTTTCTCATGAAGAAACTGGTTGCTATGATCCTGGCTCTTGCCCTGACCCTGGGTTGCGCCGCAGCACTGGCCGACAAGATCGGTTACACCTGTATGGACGGAACCAATCCCTTCTTTGTCGCGCTGCAGGGCGCCATCAAAGAAGTGGTCGAACAGAATGGTGATGAACTGATTTCCCTGGATCCGCAGAACAGCAATGAAAAGCAGATCGCTCAGATCGAAGACATGATCTCTCAGGGTATTGTCGCCATATTCGTCAACCCCGTTGACAAGGACGGCATCATCGCCGGTCTGGACAAACTGAAGGAAGCCGGCATCCCGATGTACGGTTTCGACACCGAAGTGGCCGACATGTCCTACCTGGTCACCTATGCAGGATCCGATAACTACAACGCCGGCAAGGTCTGCGGTGAGGATCTGGTCAAGAAGTGCCCGGACGGCGGCCCCATCATCGTTCTGGATTCCCCGACCATGCAGTCCGTTGTGGACCGCACCAACGGCTTCCTGGATGCCATCAAGGACCATGGCTTCGACGTAGTTGCTCAGATCGACTGCATGGGCAACCAGGAGAAGGGCAACCTGAATGGTACCGACGCTTTGACCGCACATCCGGACGCTGTCGCCATCTTCGGCGGAAACGATCCGACCGCTCTGGGCGCTGCCGCTGCTGCGGATGCCGCTCAGTCCAAGGCTCTGATCTACGGTGTTGACGGCTCCCCCGAAATCAAGGCCATGATCGCCGAGGGCAAAGTCACCGGTACCGGTGCTCAGTCCCCGATCTCCATCGGCAAGACCATCGCTGAGCTGTACTACAAGGTAAAGGCCGGCGAGACCGTCGAGGCCCGTTATCCGATCGCGACCTTCATGATCAACTCCGACAACATCGCCGAGTACAACAACGGCGGATGGCAGTAATCCGGTAGGAAGCTGTCCTTTGAGTCTACCTCTTTTCTGAAGGGGAAGACCCGGCACTGAACCTAAGGGCTTTGTTCCATCGGGGCAAAGCCCTTTTCCGGATTTCATCCGGAGATGACAGGCCGGGCTTTTCCCGCCGAAATCCAAAGTAAAACGGTGGTGAGGCTTTGTGAGCGAATACCTGCTCGAAATGAAGGGAATCTCCAAGGAGTTCCCCGGCGTCAAGGCACTGCAGAACGTGGATTTCCAGCTGAAAGCCGGTGAGATCCACGCGCTGCTCGGTGAGAACGGCGCCGGTAAATCCACACTGATCAAGGTGCTTGGCGGTATTTATATCGCCGAAGCAGGCGAGATCCTGATCGACGGCCGGCACGTCGACATCAACAGCGTTAACGCCGCCCGGGACAACGGTATCTCCATCATCCACCAGGAACTGGTGCAGGTACCGCATATGACCGTGGCGGAAAATATCTTCCTCGGCCGGGAGCCGATGGGCAAGTTCGGTGTGGATAACCGGACAATGATCAAAGAATCCCAGAAGATGCTGGACCGCTTTGACCTGGGCATCAACGCGGCAAGTGAGATCTATGACCTCTCCATAGCCCAGCAGCAGATGGTGGAGATTGTCAAGGCGATTTCCTTCAACTGCCGCATCCTGGTCATGGACGAGCCGACCTCTTCCATTTCCGACCGTGAGGTCAGTCAGCTGTTCGATATCATGCGCAATCTGGCGGCACAGGGCGTCGGCATCATCTATATCAGCCACAAGATGAGTGAGCTGAACGAGGTCTGTGACCGCGTAACCGTGTTGCGCGATGGCACCTATGTCGGCACCTTTGTGGTTGCTGAGACCACGAAGGACCAGCTGATTGCCCAGATGGTCGGGCGTGAGCTGGACCAGTACTACACCCGGGACCATGTGAAAAACACCGAAGTCGTTCTGAAATGCGAACATATCGATGACGGAAAGAAACACCATAAGCGCGTGTCCGACGTTTCCTTTGAAGTCCGAAAAGGAGAAATCGTCGGTTTTGCGGGACTGGTCGGTGCCGGCAGAAGCGAAACAATGCAGTGCCTCTTCGGTCTGACCCGCGGATCCACAGGAACCGTCACCCTCAACGGGGAGAAACTGAACATCAAGACACCCGTGGATGCCATGAAATACGGAATATCCCTGGTACCCGAAAACCGGAAGGTGGAGGGCCTGTACCACATACAGTCAGTCAGCTTCAACTCCACGATCGAAGTGCTGCATGAGTTTATCAACAACCTGGTCGTCAACACCAAACGGGAGCGGGAGATCACGCAGGAGTTCATCGACAAGATGCACACCAAGACCCCTTCCCACGAGCAGGCTGTCACCAACCTCTCCGGCGGCAATCAGCAGAAAGTCATGATCGGGCGCTGGCTGGCCACGAAGCCGAAAATTCTGATCCTGGATGAACCGACCCGCGGCGTTGACGTCGGCGCGAAGGCGGAGATCTATGAGATCATGAACGAACTGACCAAACAAGGCGTATCCATCATCATGATTTCCTCGGAACTTCCGGAGATCATCAATATGGCAGACCGGGTCTACGTCATGTATGACGGCCGCATTACGGGCTGTATCGATTACGAGGACGTCAGCCAGGAATCCATCATGAAACTCGCGACCCTGGAGGCCGATCAAACGCACAGCGGCGCAGCCGGGGATCTGAACCGTCAGGAGGCTAAGAACCATGCTTAAGGTAAAGCGCTATTTTAAGGACAATCTGGGCATCATTATCGCCCTGGCGGCAATGATCCTGTTCCTGTACGTCTACCCGAAGACGCACAACACATTCCTGACTCAGAACAACATCTTCAACGTGCTGCGTCAGAGTTCCACCAACCTGATGCTGGCCTGCGGCATGACCATGGTCATCATCCTGGGCGGCATTGATCTGTCGGTCGGTTCCATCATCGCCATGTCCGGCGTGCTGGGTGCGGCAGCGGTCGTGTGGCACGGCCTGCCCGAGATCGTCGGAATCCTGATCGCCGTCCTGTCCGGCGTGCTCTTCGGCCTGCTGAACGGCCTGGTGATCGCCAAGACCAAGATCCCGCCTTTCATCGTCACGCTGGCATCCATGAACATCGCAAAGGGTATTGCCTATGTGTATTCCGAGGGAAAGCCGATCCGCTGCATGACGGATGCCTGGAAGTTCCTCGGCGCAGGCAACGTGGCCGGCGTTCCGACTCCGGTCATCACCATGTTTATCGTGTTTGTGGTCGCAGTACTGTTCCTGAACCGGACAAAGATCGGGCGCCATATCTATGCCGTGGGCGGCAATGATACCGCTGCCAAGTTCTCCGGTATCAATACCGCCAAGGTAAAATTCATCGTCTTCAGCTTCAGCGGTCTGATGGCCGGTCTGGCCGGTATCACCATCGCCTCCCGCCTCTATTCCGGCACCTGCACCTCCGGTGACGGCGCTGAAATGGATGCGATCGCCGCGGTCGTCGTCGGCGGTACGTCAATGTCCGGCGGTTCCGGCAAACTGGGCGGTACGCTGATTGGCGTGCTGATCATCGGTATCCTGAACAACGGTCTGAACCTGATGGGCGTCAACTCGGACTGGCAGTACATTATCAAAGGTGCGGTCATCCTGCTGGCGGTCTACACCGACTTCCTCCGTAACCGCAAAAAGGCATCCTGATCGTATAAACAGCAAAAGCCGCACGCATATGGCGGCTTTTGCTGTATTCTGACAACGACGAAAGGTGGTGTTTGAGGATGAAACGCTCCGAAATTAATGCCTGTATCCGGGAATTTGAAGCCGTGCTGCAGGAGCACCGCTTCCCGCTCCCGCCCTTTCTCTCCTTTACCCCGGAGGAATGGGCAACAAAAGGAAACGACTATGATGAAATCCGGGATAATGCGCTGGGGTGGGACCTGACCGACTTCGGCAGCGGGGACTTTTACGCCTGCGGCCTGTACCTGATCACGCTGCGCAACGGCAACCCGCATCTGGCGAAGTATACAAAAACGTATGCGGAGAAAATCATGATGCTGCGGGGCGGACAGACCTGCCCCTGCCATTTTCACTGGCATAAGATGGAGGACATCATTAACCGGGGCGGCGGCGCGGTGGTCTTCCGCCTGTGGAACGCGGGCCCGGATGAACTGCCGGACCGCAGTACCCCGGTCATCATTCACAAAGACGGGAGAGCCCTGACCATTTCCCCGGGCGAACCCATTGAGATCCGGCCGGGCGAGAGCCTGACGCTGTATCCCGGGTGCTACCACGAATTTACCGTCAGGCCGGAGGACAAATACGCCCTGATCGGCGAGGTGTCCATGTGCAATGACGATGAGGCGGATAACCGCTTCGAGAAACCGACGGGCCGTTTCCCGGCCATCCAGGAGGATGAACCGCCCTACCGGCTCCTGTGCAATGAATACCCGCCTGCACGGTGATCGGAGGCGCTCATGAAGAAAATCATTTCCGCAGGACATATCTGTCTGGATATCACACCGGTCTTCCCCTCCGGGGCCCGGTATGACAGGCTGTCCTCTCTTCTGGTCCCCGGCAGGCTGATCCAGATGGAGGCAGCGGATGTTCATACCGGCGGCAGCGTCGCCAATACCGGCCTGACACTGAAGTTACTGGGCTGTGATGTAACCCTGATGGGCAAGATTGGCGATGACTCTCTCGGCACAATGATCCAGAGCATCCTGGCCCGATATGGGGCAGACGGCCTGCTCATCGATCCGGAAAGTTCCACCTCCTATACGGTCGTGCTGGCAGCGCCCGGCCTGGACCGGATCTTCCTGCACAATCCGGGTGCCAACGATACGTTCACGGGCGCGGATATCCCCGAGGAGGCCCTGGAGGAGGCCGTTCTGTTTCACTTCGGGTATCCCCCGCTGATGAGGCGTACCTGGGAGAATGACGGAGAGGAACTGATCGCTCTGTTCCGGCGCATGAAGGAAAAAGGCATCGCCACCAGCCTCGATCTGGCTGCCGTGGATCCGAGTGCCCCGGCCGGCCGTGCGGACTGGCGACGGATTCTGGCCGGCGTCCTCCCGTATGTCGATTTCTTTGTCCCGAGCTTTGAGGAACTGTGCTGGATGCTGGACCGGAAGCGTTATGACCGTCTGGCCGCCGGCGGCGGGGATATGACGGACGGCCTGGATCTGCAGGCGGAGGCCCTGCCGCTGGCGGAGGAACTGCTCAGCCTGGGTTCCCGGGTCGTCGTGATCAAATGCGGTTCCAGCGGCATGCTGCTGCGCAGTGCCGGCAAAGCAGCTGTCGCCGGCATCGGGACGCGGCTGGAACTGGACAGGGAGGCCTGGAGTCGGCAGACCGTGCTGCAGCCCTGTTTTAAAGCGGACATTGTTCGCAGCGGCACCGGCGCCGGAGATACCAGTATCGCCGCTTTCCTGGCGGCCATGCTGAGTGGCCGGCAACCGGCAAATTGCCTGGCGCTGGCAAGCGCGGAAGGCGCCTGTTGCGTCACGGCCTATGATGCACTGAGCGGACTGAAACCACTGGATGAACTGGAGGAAAGGATCCGCAGAGGATGGCAAACCCCGTAAATCATTCCGAGGCTGCAGCCTAAGGAACATTTGAGAACACAGTAAACGGAGGAAAACAGAATGCTTGTCAACATGAACGATGTGCTCCTGCCCGCGAAGGAAGGGCATTATGGTGTCGGATTCTTCAACGCAGTGAACGTGGAGATGGCCCGGGCGATCATCGAAACGGCGGAGGAACTCCGGGCCCCGGTTATGGTCGGAACGGCTGAAATCCTGCTGCCTGCCATGTCCCTGGAACGGGTGGCTGAATACCTGATCCCCATGGCCCAAAAAGCCTCAGTCCCGGTCTGTGTCCATTATGACCACGGCCTGACGTTTGAAAAGTGCATGGAGGCGCTGAAGCTCGGTTTTACATCCATTATGTATGACTGTTCCACAGCTGATTATGAGACCAACGCCGCGAAGGTCGCGGAGATGGTCCGGATCTGTCATGCCATGAACGTGACAGTGGAAGGCGAGCTCGGCCATGTCGGGGATAACGAAGGCGCGGGAAAACTGGAAAACCCCTCGGATTATTTTACGGATCCGGAGATCGCGGCAGACTTTGTCGGCCGCACGGGAATTGATTCTCTCGCGGTCGCGGTCGGCAATGCCCACGGGGATTACAAGTTCCCGCCGAAACTGGATTTTGCGCGTATTGCCGCCATCGCCGGGAGTACCGGCCTGCCCCTTGTCCTGCACGGTGGCAGCGGACTGTCCGATTCGGATTTCCGCACGGCCGTCGAAAAAGGAATCTGCAAAATCAACATCTTCACAGATATTGACAAGGCCGGAAAAGCCGGAATCGAAGAGGGCCTGTCTGCCGGTGCCGCCACCATGATGGCACTGATTCCCTATGAAATCGAGGCGATGAAGCGCGTCGTCCGCAACAAGATGGAACTCTTCGGCTCTGTGCACCGTGTGTAAGATTCTTTCGCAGCAAACAATAAAAAACGGATAACAACGGGGGCTGTCTCCAAATAAGACACACGGAAGCAACTATTCCCCCCACACTGGATGTCCACACTCAGGCTATGTGCAAACATAGCCGTTTTTTTCTTGTTCCCTTTCAAAGTGGTGGGTAATTGACTCCTTGTCATCTGAGGATCATTTCTTAGAAGTACGATGATTTTTCCTCATCACTCAATTCTTTGTATTTCTCTTGGGCGATTTCTTGGGGAATTTCTTGGGCAATTTCTTGGGCGGTTTCTTGGGCGATTTCTTGGGCGGGATCGCCCTTCACATTTGCTTCTTCTCTTTGAACCCCGGCAAATTCCCCATTGATAGAAGCTGTCACTGTCGTATAAGATTGAAACGCCAACCCGGCCCAATTCCGGGTGCTATGACCGGAAATTAGCCGACTTTCGGGGCATACGGGATCTCCCGCCAGTCCGTGCGGGTCAACCCCTGGCCGGCCGTTTACGGACAAAAATGGCAGCTTCGTCTGTGGAGACAAAGCTGCCGGATGATCAGGTTAACTCGAGGTTCAGGGTTCTTTGCATACACTGGTGCGACTTGATGAAGCTCATGAGGAACCAGCAGAGCTGGCTGATGAGGCTCGCGACCCAAATACCCCATACGCCCCAGGAAAGCACCGATGTCAGCAGAAAAGACAATGCCGGATTGATGATCAGCACACAAAGTGTCGCGATGGTCCGGGGGGATTTCACATCGCCCATGCCGCGCATGGCGGCGATGTTGATGATGCGGATAATCTGCAAAAACGTCAGCACGGCCGCAATGTACGTATAGGAGATGCCTGCGGCAATGGACTCCTCGTCCTGAAAGAACCGGCTGAAGAAGGCACGTGCGCCCAGAATATAGACGGCACTGAGCACCAATGATATGACAGTGCCCACAATCCGGTTCAGACGGACGTAATCCTTTGCCTCCCGGTACTGCCTGGCGCCCATGCACTGTCCCGTCAGCGCGATCACTGCTGCCTGAAGACCGTCCCCAAAGGAGAAGGAGTAATTGAGCAGGATCATCGCGACGGAATAGATGGCGGTCAGATCCGAGGACAGACCGGAGACGATGATGCTGGACAGAAGGAAACCGATGCGGGTGAAGAGATTTTCAACCACGGTGTTGCCCGCTTTCACGCGGATGTTTTTCGTAACCTCCGCATTACTCTTCGATGTGAACACGCCCTTGAGCGTCAAAAAGTCCGAGTGCCTGGACAGCAGGATGATACTGATGACGCAGGAGGCGGCCATGCCGCATGCGGTGCCCAGCGCGTCGCCTACCACGCCGAGCTTCGGGAAACCCCAATGTCCTTCAATGAGCAGGTAGTTGACAAAGATGTCCACTGCGCCCATGGAGATGCTGGATACCAGAGTGAGACCGGTCTTCCCGACGCCTCTCAGCGCCGCATTCAGCACGATGGACACGGCATTGAAAACCAGGAAGATCATGATGATGCGGAAAAAGCTGATGGACATGCCGACGGTATCCGGCTGTCGGTTACAGACCGACATGATGGGCCCGGCAAGCACTGCCGCGAGTATGCCAAGGGCCAGGGAGAGCAGAACCGTGATCCGAAGGATGGCGTGGAAATAGGTATTCGCCTCCTCTTTGTCGTTGCGTCCCATGGCCTGTGCCACGAAAACGGAAACGGCTGTGCCCATGGCGTAGAAAATGGACAGGATGATGAGTTTGGGCTGGGAGGTGAATGAAACTGCGGAGACCGGTCCCTTCCCAAGGACAGAGATCATTCTTATATCAATGGAAGTGACGATTACGGAGATGATGCTCTCGATCACCGCAGGTATACCGATAACGGCAATTTGTTTCAGCTTTGCCGCGGTACTGACACGTGATACTGGTGTTTCTATAGGACACCACCTTTTTCTGTTGCTGAATGGTCCGCCGGCCTGCAGCCGATTCTGTAATTATCCAGCATCAATGTATCGTGTTCGGAATAGCGGTAACGGTTTGAGATCATCAGCGTCTGAGGCAGTCTGCCGGTTTCGGCATATTCCGGTTTCACAAGAACCTCCTCCTCAAACAACAGGTCCGGATCCATCTCCCGTTCCTCCGCCCGGGTGAAGATCTGCTCGATCCAGTCTCCGGCAGACTCTCTGTAAATGCGCCGGCATTCCTTTTCATGATCGAACAGATGACACTCCCAGGGAATCTGGTCACGGAGTGCTTCGCATCCCTTAAACACCGGCTTCCCGTCCTTCAGTGTATAAGGTTCAAACACCAGCGTATCCGGATAGAAGGCAAGGATATACCCCTTTTCCGGTGCATTATTTGTAAGAAAGGAATCCATTTTTCTCCTCCTTCAATCCATCCTGGTACCACTTTGTCAGCTCCTCGTAGGGGATGTTCGGATCATACAGATCCCTTATGTTCCGAAGCGTCTCCAGAGGGATGGAATCCTCTGCCTTTTCAGATCCCTGCTCATCCCATCGGTCAACCACAGCCAGGGATTTGATTCGTCCCTCCAGGATCTTATCGAGGATGTGGTGGATCAGGTCCGCAACGATGTACATAATACGATTGGTCAGCGGATACTCAAGCTGGTATTTTTCCAGAACCTTCTGTTCCGCTGCCCGGTAGTAGACATCCAGCGCAGGATAAGCCATGATCTCTCCGTACCCGTCCCGTGTACGTTCACCGATAAACGCATGGAGCAGCGGAGAAATGTCGATAGGCTGACCGTCCAGGGTCTCAAGGCGCATCACGGAGCCTTTTGCAAGACACCGGGACACCATTCCCTCCTGATTCCACCGGAGATTCTTGCTGTAGTCCATGTAAACATCCACATATCTTCCGACGATCTTCAGTTTTCCGGGGGCCTTCAGAAGGCGCTCAATCTCCCTCAGGAAGCCCTCCGCGCTCGTGTCCTGCATTCCTTTGTCATTGAGGATCAGCGTGTGAGACAGGCAACTGATATCAAAGCGCCTGGCAAGGCATTCTGCCCGGATTGACGCCTCTGCCGGCGGTGCGACGCTGATGTATACCTCTCCAAAGCCTTCCTGGGTCAGACTGCCCATGGACATTTGCGGATGTTCCTTCAGGAACGCGAACAGTTTCCTGAGGTCAGCATCCGAGCCGTAAATTTCGCCCCTGAATGCCTGTCCGCATCTCAGCGCATCGACCATTTTGTCCGTCTTCGAAACGATCCGCTCTGTTTCCGGCTTTGTATAGACCGTAAGCATATTCTCAAAGTTCCGGGCAAAGGCATCCCCCACTCCGACATCCTGTTCAACCCGGCTCGGGTCCTTTCCGGGAGAGAGCCGGTAGTGGAGCTGCTTTTTATCCAGTTTGACCAGAGACATGCAAAGAGGCAGCGGCAACAGTCGCGTTCCCTCATTACTGATATAGGCGTTTGAAAAGACCATTTTTGAAAGCAGGTCCTTCATGTCCGCATCGGCAAGCTTTTCAACCGTGTCCCGGAAGACCATGCCGGGCACATAGGTAATCGTGTTGGGTTCGTCATCATAGGGTGCGTGAATGCACAGCGGTGTGATGGGCGTGATGCTGTATTCCAGGCGGTCATGGACCAGTCCTTCGGTGGGCTGCTTCCACGCGGTGGTGTCTGATACTTTCTCGCACAGACTGCACTCTACCTCTCCGGAAATGTCCTTCCTGCGTATTCCGATATGCTTAACGGATTCGAGAGCCCGTTCAAAGGCCTCCCTGTCCGCCTCCCCCACTTTCACGGACGCATAGAAATCCTGGCCGGCTCTGAGATAGCGTATCCATTCGCCCGTTCCGGGAAGCATTTTTTCATCGGTAAAATAATCAGAGATCAGCGGAATCATGTCCTGCCTGGCCCGCGCCAGGCTTTCCACCTGCCGGACAAAACCGAGATAGCCCTCGGGAAACGCAAAGCCCACATGCCGCCCCTTCAGGACGGACGCCGGCAGCAGCCTGGCGATGGGGATATAGGGGACTCCCATCTGATCCACCGGAACATCACAGCGGAACCCCTCCGACAGTTTCATGTCATTTTCAAATGCAACGTTTCCAATCAGTCTTATTCGGATCTCAGCCATGTGAACCTCCTTCACCGGAACCGGTATGTTCCGGAATAAACGGCAGCACTTCCAGTGCGTCAAACCAGGTCGCGAAGATATCCTTGTTTTCATCCTTGTAGTAAGGAGCCCCCAGCAGTTTTTCCAGATTGAGCCCCTTCTCCTTTAGACGGTATATCTGCGACAGGTAGACAATCCTTTCAAGGCTGTAGTTTTCGGCCAGATGATTGAGCCAGCGCATGCCGTATTTCCGTTTCAGGCTATGCAGGGCAAGTGCCCGCTCCCGGAACCGTCCATAGGCATATTCCTCATCCTTCGCCACCTCATCCAGACAGTAGGGCCTGAGCGCCAGGTTCACATTCGTATCCGTCACATAGGACTTGAGTCGGAGCATGTCCAGTTCCTGGTGGTACGGGCTTTCGCATATCTGGAAGTCGATCCAGTTTCCAGCAAGACCGTCCCTGAGATTTTTTTCCAGTTTGGAGGTCTTTTTCGCACTCTCACAGCACTCCTCGGCCATCTTAAAGGCCGTATGGAAGTCGCTTTCCTCCGTTACGAAGCTTATACCGCCGCAGCAGTACAGCGGGATACGCCGTCCGTCCACCTCTCCGATACAGCCCCCCTCCAGGTTCGCGAAGAAAATATCCAGGAAGGGGAAAGCCAGATCCGCGTTGCACATGCAGTTGATATCATCGCCGCTGTTATGGATGATCTGAAATTCGTGGGCAAAATCCGGGTCGCTGCGCCCCAGTCCCTCATAATATTCCTGCAGCTGCGCAAGGGTCCTCTTCATGATGCCTTCATACAGTCTTTGCAGATTGCCGTTGATCCGTCTGCGCGTGTGAATTCCCTTCTGATAATCCGGCGTCTGTTGCAGGACTCTTCCAATGGTAATCCCGATGTTGTTGCCATCCACATGAAGCACGGCTCGGTAATTCTTCCCGTTAGCCCCCTTTGTGGTGCGCAGTTCGTTCAGGCTGATGACCTTGCCCCGTTTCTGCGCCTCCTGGCGCCGGATGAACGAAGCCCTCGAGATATAGTCGCCCCGCTCCTTGTCCCGGTCGTACACCGGCAGTCCGGTACGTTTCTCCCGAAGCACAACAGGCAGCGCCCCCAGCGGATCGGAGATCACGGCCGAAGTTTTGGCATTGTTCAGCTTTCGGTAGAGTTCGGAGATGTCATAGCCCAGGTTCCCGGTCTTCTCCACGGCAGCGGCCGCCATATTCAGCGAATAGGCATGATCAATGTAATACCTTGACACCTTCCGGATGATCTGCTGGGCCAGCCGTCCGGTTCTGGCCACAAACATCGCGTTCCCCGCGGTGCAGATGATGATCTGGAAAAGAACTTTTTCGTTTTCAAAATACGGGATCGGCGCGTCCGGATCCAGAGACAGATCATATTCGTCCTCTTTTAATGGCGGGTCGACGCTCTGAAGAGCGGACAGAATCCCGTCCTCCAGGACGTGGTTCAGGAGATCGCTTCCCCCCAGCGTGTCCACATAGGAGTTGGAGCGAAACATAAATCGCTGTATCTGCCTTGTATCCAGGATACAAAGTACTTCTTTATCCATCAGCTGGCTGTCCATTTTATTCCCCCTTCTTATCTGTACATTTTTCAGGCTGGTCCTCACGGAGCTCTCCCGAAACCGGAGCCCCCTCCGGATTGTAATAGGCATATTTTCTGAACCGTTCAAACGTGAACACGGCCTTCTTTTCCGAGGCACCGTCGGGCCGGAGCACCTCCTCCGTATCCCGTCTCGAGCAGGAGCAGATCACGTTTTCACCGTCCTGCAGGAGCTTGTCAACGATCATAAAGAGAAAGGTAAACTCGCCGGCAAGAAGGACGGCATCCGCATGCAGCGCTTCGATGCGCGAGGCGAACTCCCTGACAGTCTGCCGGATCCCGTCCTCATCCAGCCAGGGGTCTATCTGGGGAAAGGGCATATCCAGAATTTCCCCGTATACCCCTGCGGCCTCCTTCTGTTTGGGGCCCCATAGATAGCTGGGATGATTGCTGCAATTAATCAGCATCCCATCACCTCCTGTTTGTTATTTTCTGCCACCGGTCATCCCCGGTGTCTGTATACTCAATGAGAACGGATGTCTTCCCTGGCGGTAAATCCGTATCGCCCGATCATCTCCCCGAGTTTTACATAGCTGCCCACCGGAACATTGTCCGGGAGCCTGCGGCTTAAACAGGCAATCAGATGGGCATCATCAAATTTGTGGTACGGCTCACTTCATCTGTACCATTTTATCAGAATTTCCGGCGTTCGTATATACATCGTTCCCATCTCCTCTGTTTGACAAACTGTCACGAGCAGTGCCCTTTCATAAGCCGTCGGGCCAGTCGATACCGTGCCTTTCGGCCGTTTCTCTTTGGCAAATTACGCCAGACGGGGTCAAAGAGGGGAAAAAGAAGAAGATCTCAACTGCGTGTATCACGGTAAAAGAGTATGGTTTTTCATATAGCCTGATGGAAATATGCCCTGATTCCTGGAAAGCCATCGCAGGAAAAGACAGCGATGCCATGCTGAGAACGATTATCCGAAACCGCTCAAAGAACAGTTACCTTGAGCGTATTCCCGAAATGGACATTGTGGAGGAGAATGTCGATCGTATGTCCGCTTTCCTTCAGTACCATCTGAAAGAAAAATGGGATGTTACGCTGGACGAGCTCCAGTCACTTGACACGATTTATCTTGTCACGATTTCCGGAAAGCGATTTTTGTCGGACATTGATGAAGATCAGCAGGCTTTGCTGAAAAAGATCCATGTCTGTCTGAGCATAGAGGCCTGAGTACTGGGCTGTGAATGATCGCCGAAGAGCAGAACTTCCCCGGATTTCCCCTTTCCCAAAAAAGAGCGATTTCACACTGGTAAGGTTAGGTGGGTGGTAACAGGCCCCGCTCACCTTTCGTGCCTTAATCCTCCGTGTCAATGAGGCCGCCCGGGAGGTGCTGACAATCACCACGCCCTTCCTCCTCTTCCCGATGGTCTCCATGCCGATGAGGCGCCGGGATTCCGTCAGGGGGCAGCGCAGGGAAATGATGTCACCCCCAGGCAATCCATTTATCCGGCGAAACGTCCATGCCGTCATCCCTGACGGGGAAACGACCACAGGTGATGAGATCCCCGACAGGTAACGATCAGCGAAAGGGCAAAGAACTTACCGCGAGGACTGTTCCCGTAATCTGCGGACTGTTCGGACTTTTTATGAAGACCGGGAAATGTCAGATTCCTGTCGACCCATCCAAAATCGCACCGGATCATCTTTCCAGCCCTTTGTGCCATGCGAATTCCGAATCAGGGGGCACTGACACTGTGCCAATCTGGAACGTGCAGACTCCAAATACCCAGGTTTTCCCGCAACAGGCGCCATTCAGCTAAAAATGAAACAGAGACACCATGCGTATTGGCACTTGTAACAGGAAGATATCTGCGGTAAAATGCTTATGGAGGTTGGTAGATCTCTCCATTATCGTTTTGCTTTTTAGTGAACTACCCGCCACCTGCTCACGCGAGGTGGGGGCTTCGTATGCCTGACGGCATACTCTATAATTGCTATGCTTGTCGGTTTCCCGACAAGCAGACAGCCGACCCCCGGCGTTCCAAACCGGTTGTGTCATTCAGGAA